>JAGHAI010000142.1 GCA_021161555.1 bacterium | reverse complement strand
GTAGAAGGTAACGCTGTTTTCATTACAGTTATTAAGTTCTTGTACGCGTTGTTTTTCTCATCAGAATGGCTTGATAAAGGTTTATCACTTGGTGAGAAATCAATAATTTTTGTTTGTATTTCATAATACTTGTTAAGCAAGTCGATTGTTTCTCTTCCTTTAGGCAATTTTCCTTCTTTATAGATTTTTTCCTCAAATTCTTCTAACAAGCTTTTTCTCGCCTTTTCCTTAACTAATATTGTTCTGATAAATCCTAAAAATCGGTCAAAGTCATCTCCCAATTCATTTTGGATATCTTCCCATTTTTTAGCATATTCTTCTGCAAGTTTCTTATTGCCAGATTTCTCAATTTCTCCAATATTTATGGCTTTTAAAATGTCTGCATTTGTTAATGGGGTACCTCTATTATTAAGAATTGTAAATAACCTAAAAGCATCCTCTCTATCTTCGGTAGCAACATATATGAATACTACTTTATTCAATAACAATTTTGCAAAATCCTCAATGTTATTTTTGTTTTCGAAAAATTTTTCTATAGTCTCTATTGCGTTAACCATATTTTTTACAGATATGTCTTTTCCATCCAACCTTTTATTACCGTTTTGAACGAACTCTCTTAGAAATTTATCTGAGTTCCCTCTTATTCCATATACTATTCTAGGTCTCTCTGGGATATTCTTATATGGATTTTCTTTCTGAAATAAACTTTCCGATATAGTTCTTTTTAATATCTCGTCCTTTGCTTTTTCTTTCAAAATGGTAAACAAAAGTGCAAAAGTTGTTAGTCTCTGTTGACCATCTAATACCTCGTATTCATCAAATGAACTTTTAGTAACTTTTTTCAAGACTAAAGAACCGACAAAATACTCATCTTCAGGGCTATTTTCATAAGCAAACCATAGGTCCTCTAATAAGTCATTGATATTATCTGGTGTCCATACATAGGGACGTTGATATTCAGGGATTAAAAACCAAAAATCTTCGAAAATCTTACTTAGGATTATTTTGTCAGAGTCTATTTTTTTCCCCATGCCAATACCTCCATTTAAATTTTAACCTAAATATTCCAAAACTTTTTTCATATACTCTCAATTTCTGATGTTGTTAGAATTTACTAATATATCTTTCGGCAAAAGAAATATCAAATATTTTTCTACTAACAACTTTTTTGCATTTCTAATGCTCGTTCTATACCGATAATTAAAACGAAAAAACTCACTATGTCAAGTCATTTCTTGATTATCCGAAACTATTTTAAAATTCATCCTGAAGGGCAGGCGCATTTTTAAATATTATCGGAAAAATTTACTTCAAGTAAACAACCCGTTTCGTCGCTGCCTTTCGGTTATCTGTTTTTGCGCGGATGAAATAGATGCCCGAAGATACTTTTTCGTCGGGATGCCAGCGGATGGCAATTCTGCCGCCGGCGGAAAAATTGCCGTCGAATTTTTCGACGATGTGTCCCTGTATGTCATATATTGCAATCGCGGTTCGTAGAGACGCAAAATCTTGCGTCTCTACATTTTGCGTTTTCACATTTTGCATCTCTGCGGGATTGTGCGAATTTTTCGTCCCCGCGAAATTATGCGCTCCAAAATCCACAAAAATTTCGCACGATGAATTGAACGGATTTGGATAAATCTTTGCCTCGATGTCTTCTGTGTTCTGGTTTTCGGCAATTGCGGAATTGCCTATGTTTTCCACGACGACGAGGTTCACCGCTGGTGAGTGCATCGGTTCTGCGATGGTAAGTGTTGCTCCGCTTGAAGTGCCAGAATCGACGAGAGAGTAGTATGTCGTTTCGTCCAGGGCATATACAGACCAGTTGTATTCTTCCGTATCGGGAATATTCGTTATGGTGATGCGGTATCCATTTCGATTGGAATGCCAGTCGGATATGAGGACTGCTACGGATGAACTGTCTTCGCTTTTCCCAGCGAGCAGTGCGCAGGATGTCGATTCGCTCCAGTCCGTCTGGAGCATAATCGGTCTATCGTATAGTTCGGTCATCATCAGGTAAGCTTGTCCTGAATATGTGAGTTCGCCGAAATCTCCCCACAAGCCGAACAATGTGTTGTCGGTTCGATATCGCATTATTTCAGCAATATCTTCCTTTTGCATCATCATAAGCACGCCAGATGAGATAGCTGCGTTATATGGTGAGTTTGTTAATTCTAAATCGAGTTCAATTGCTGCGGCGAGGTTCCATTCGTCGAGAATCAAATCTGTCGTGTAAAAATCGTGCTCGTTCAGTTTTTGACGAAGATATCGATTTATCAGCACATAGTTATATGCGCTTCCGTCGTCATATCGATGCCAGGAAAAGAAATCGAGCGGCGCATCTGCCGAAGAAACTGCCGTGAGCATTCCGTCTATGAAGTCCTCGTTTTCCACTGATGCCATCGCAGGAGCGCCAACGAGCAGTGAAGGGTCATAGGATTTCAGGGTTTCCGCAACGGCAATATACATATCGTAATATTGTTCATAAGTGCCGCTCCAGAACCAATCGATGTCCGGTTCGTTCCAGATTTCCCAGTATCTGATATTGTAGAAAAATCCATTTGCCCAGCCTTCGTTGTAATGCCGCACGATATTTTTGCAGACTTTTGCCCAGGTGGCATTGTCCGGTGGCGGCACATTATATATCGGGTCATCTTCCCAGCTTTCGCCGAGACGGAAGAAAACTTCCGCGCCAGTGTTTATGATTGAAGCAACAAAGCTGTCCGTCGGGGCGAAATTGTAGTTTAAAGAATCGTCGGGGTCGGCTTCCCAATCCGGAAATATCTGATGCCTGTCGCCAGGACCATACCAATCGTGTGTTCTAACAATGGGTATCTCAAGTCGCGCAAAGCCACTGCTCAGGTCGAATGGATAGCCAGGATTTATCGGACTGCGATTTGTCCCCGAAAGATTTTTTATCATACCGTCGTTTGAGGAAAAATCTATCGTTATTTCGCGATATGATGTGTCCGCAATGCCTACGAAACAATTGTCAATCCAGAATTCGCCCTTCGTTTCGCTGCCAAATATAAATGCAAGATACTCCGTTCCCTCCGGTGCCGTGCCGTATCCCTCAATTCTCCGCCAGTCGGATGAGCCGAGCAGAGGGAAATTATCGCCATTGCCAATAAAACCAAATGTGTCGTCCAGAAAGGCAATCGTCACGGTAGGCGTATTTGCGGAATTGTCGTATTTTACATCCGCCGCAAAGTAGTAGCATTCTCCCGATTCCACAGACGATGCGAGCCCAATAAATCCCAGAAATTGCCTGATGCTGAACGGAAGATAGATGTGCAGTCCGCCGCTGCCGTCAACTCCGCAGTCCGAACACCATTCCTCCACAAATCCTTCGGGGACGGAATCCGCCGGTGTGGCGGGATACCAATCGTCGCTCACCCCGTCAAAAGATGGATTTGAAAGAAGATTTTCCTGAGAAAAGACGAGCGAAGTCATCAAAATGAGTAGAGCAATTATTTCCGTCATAGTCGTCCTCCCGTATCACATTAAAGATTTTGTTTTATCCAGATGCTTTGCGATTTTTCGCCATCATTAAAAATTTGTATCTCTATTCTGATGGGATGACGAAATTAAATGTGGTTCCGCCTGCGATTTCGCTTTCCGCCCATATTCTTCCTCCGTGTGCGGTGATTATCTGTTTTGCTATTGCGAGTCCAAGCCCTGTGCCGCGGACATTTTTCCCGGTGGTTGCACGGAAGAATTTGTCGAATATTTTGTCCAGCTCGTCGGCGGGGATGCCTGCTCCGTTGTCCTGCACGGAAAAATATATGAGATTGTTCCTGAAATCCGCAGATACCGTAACCATCCCGCCTGCTGGGGTGAATTTCAGGGCATTGGACAGGAGATTTTCAAAAACGCGTTCAATTTGCTTCGTGTCAATCAGCACGCTTGTTCTGGCGGGGACATTCATTCTAAGCTTCAGCCCAACTCCCTTGTCCGCAAAACTTATCGAATGTTTCTTCACCGTGTTCCTGACAAATTCAGCAAGGTCTGTGCGGGTGCGATGCAGCTCAAACTTGCCGTCCTCCATCTTTTGAATGTCGAGTATGTCGTATATTAGCCGAGAAAGAGTTTCCACATCCGCCAGGAGATTATCTACGGCGTGTTTCTGTTCCTTCGTCAACTTTCCGTGAATTTCATCCTGAAGATTTTCCAGCCCAAGTTTTACGCGGTATAGTGGGGATTTTAAGTCGTGCGTGATGCTCGAGAGAAACATCGCCTTCATCTTCTCAAGTTTGCCAAGAGCTTCCATCATAGCGTTGAAATCTGCTGTCAGGTCTGCGATTTCATCGTGGGACATAAACGGGACGCGCTGATTATATTTGCCAAGTCTCGCGTAATGTGTCGCCCGCCTCAAATTCGCAATCGGTCGCGCAATCCTTCCCGCGATGATGAGCGCCGTTATCGTAGAGAGAAACAGCATCCCGAGCGTCAAAAGTATTCCAAAGCGGACAGAATTTTTCGATATCTGTTCCGAACGCTCGACGAGATGCGAAACATGTTCATTTTCCGCAGATATGAGCATCTTTATGTGGTGCGATAAATTGTCGAGGTGTCTGTTCCACGCAGATAGATTGCTCTTTTTTTGCAGTATCGACGCAAGATTATCAATTGAAGTCTGCAGTTCGAGATATATGCTGTCGTTGTTCTGCACGATGTCGATGGAATCGAGTGAACTGCGTATTTCGGAAAGTTTTTGAAAAATTATCTTCGGCGTTTTCGCGACGAATTTTTTCGTTTCGGCGTCCTTATGTTTTTGTTTCAGAGCGCTGTCGTAGGAAATGTAGAGCTTTTTTATCTGTGATATTGTTTCGAGGATTTTTTCTTCCCGCGCAACATCGTGGACGGACTTTCCGACTTCGACGACGATGTCCCTGAGGACCATTCTGTGAAGAATGAGGAGATTGGACAGAAGCATAAATATCATTGCGACCATAAACCCCAGAAATATCTTGACGACGATGGGAACCCTGATTCTCTTTCGCCTGTCGTCTTTGCGTCTGAATAGTCGCATTTTTACATTTGTCCGTCTGTTCTACAGAATGTCCGCTTCAATTTTCAGGACATAATGCCTTATTGGAGCGAGATTTTCTTCCACCTCAACATAGTTATAGTTCATAACATTGTTCACGCGAAATGTAAATGTGAAGTGGTGGAATTTATATCGTGTCTGCAGGTCGAGGACTTTTTGCGGCACTTTGACATCCGCGGTGTTGATGACATATTCATATTCCGATTTGTATCGCCAGTCCGCCGTGAACGATAGATTGTCGAGCAGATTGTATGTCCCCGAAAGGGTGATTGAATGGTCGGGGCGATATGGCAGTTTTTCGTCGGTGTCGAGGTCGCGCGAATCTGTGTAGAGATAATTCCCCGAAAGTTTTAATCTCTTCCAGGACCACTTTGCAGTAAGTTCAGTTCCGTAGATTTGCACCTGTCGCAAATTTTCGAACTTCACGAGGTCAACTGAACCGACATCGATTTGCTGAACGGGTTCTATCATATCCGAATAGAAGTTGTAGAACACGGCTCCGTCTATGAGCAGTCCGTCGCGGATGTAGTTTGCGCCAAATTCGGCGGTATATCCCTGTTCGGGTTTCAGGTCGGGATTTGGTTCTACGCGAAGGATACCGCCTGCGTTCGTGCGCGTGAAAAGTTCCGCCATAGTTGGAATGCGAAATCCCGAAGAGACGCCGATGCGCGCAGCGGAATGTTCATTTATATGATAAATCGCAGACAATTTCGGACTTGCGCCGAGAAAGTAATCTAAAGAAGCCGAATCTACCCAGAAGATATCGAACCTCAAACCGGTGTTTATTACGAGCGGATGCAGGATGCTTATTTCGTCCTGACTGAATATGGCTCCGCCAGCACCAATGTGATTTCCGAAGGTGACAGATTTGTTTGCTGCAAGGGAAAGCTCCGCACCTATTGTTAGAAGTTGTTTCTTCCAGGTAAACATCGTCTGCGCATCCAGACCAATTTTGTCGCTTATGGAAGATTCCTGTTCAAAGGAATCGGCATCCGTGTTATAAATTTTGCTTTCCCAGTTGTTGAAGGAATTGTATAATTTTGTATTGAAGAAAAAATGGCGTTTTGGCGAATCTCCCCGATATGTTATGGCGGAAAACAATTTTGAAGACCAGACTCTGTCGTTTTCCGTGCTGTCCTGTGCTTCGAGGGCATAGGTCTGGCTCTTCCACTTAAAATAGCTTCCTCTGTCCTCGTATGCCGCATCTATGAATGCAGATATAGCACGATTTGGCGAAATGTCCCAGTGCAGTTTGGAAAACGATTTTGCTCTAATGTAATCGTCGTTTTCGCGATAGCCATCATTCTGCGCAAAATCTCCGGTTATTATATAGGCGAGCGAAGATAACTTATCCCCCCACTGAAATCCAGCGCTCTTCAGTGTTCTGATTTTGTCCGACCATCTCCACTGTTCCCAGTGTGGTTCGTCATAGGCGCCGACCTTTGTCCATAATTTCAGCATTCTGGATTTTGGAATTTTCGTGATTATGTTTATCGCTCCACCAAGCGCCCCAGAACCATACATCGAAGAACCAGCGCCCTTGACGACTTCCACCTGATTTATGGCTGAACTTGGCAGTGCATCCCATTTTATTTCGCCCGTATCCCCGGCGAGAACAGGGACGCCGTCTATCATCATAGCAACGCGACTGCCTGCCCCCTGCGAAAAGCCCGAACTGTTTCGTATGGAAATCTGATATTTGTTCATCGTTATGCCGGGAAGGTATCTTATGGCATCGTCGATACCGTTTGTCGCCCGCGTCTCTATGGCATCTCCCGAAGCCACGGAAGTCGTTATAGGGGTATCCAGCAGACGCTGTTCCATCCGCGATGCGGAAACGACGACAGGGTCAGCCACGAGTGCCTGCGATTTCAAAACCACATCAATCGTCGTATCGGAGACAAGCGTTAGAAATGTGTCTTTTTGGGAATACCCGACGGCAGTAATTTGAAAGTGAACATCTTTTATGCTCGAATTCTGCTTCCCGTCGGGGATTGAAAGGAGATATTTTCCGTCGAGGTCTGCCGATGCACCGATGTTTCTATCGGGGATGTATATATGTGCCGCAGGAATCGGTTCTCTGTGTTCGTCCACAATCTTTCCCCCGACCAGATACCCAGATGCAGGAACCGATATGACCGAATAAAACAGAATCGTAAAATAGACAATTGTTTTTTTCATATCGGAACTCCGTCGTATCGTTTTTAATGTTTTGAGAACTTTGCTGATTTTCAAATTCGTTCAGTAAATCGAGATGTCGTTTCCGCCTCTTGCGTTGACCACATAGAGAGCTCTTTGCGCCTGTTTCATCATAGCTTCCGATGACGGCGAACGCCCCGATAAAGTGAGACCGATGCTCACTTTGTCCACTCCAAGTTTTTTGAGGACATTAAACAGCCTGTGTCCCACGGCATCGATTTTGTCGGGGTCAACTACGAAGAGAAGAAGCGCAAAATCGGAACGGTCGCCGCGGCAGACATGGTCAAAATTACGAACGGTTTTCCTCAGCGTTTGAGCAATTTCAGAAAGCGAAGGACCATTTTCTCCAGGGTCAACATCTATAAGCGCGAGAGCCATCTGAGAACCTTCGCTGTTTACCCTGTCCATCTCCCGCTCGAGCATATCTTTCATAAATTTTGAGTTGTAAATTCCAAGTTCGGGGTCTATCACCATTAGTTTTTTCAACTCCTCTTCGGCGGAAACATTGCGCCAGATAACGACAGAACCCGAAGGAATTTTCTTCTTCACGGGAAGAAAATATTCCCCGTTATGCTCAACGGGTTCTTCTTCGTCAATTTCGTCCAGATTTATCGATTTCAGTTCCTCGCCGATTTTATTCGCGAACACTATTTTTCCATCGCCGTCGAATACAACTACGCCGTCGTCTATCGAGTTGAGAGCATTTTGCAACATATTTTCGCCGTCCATTATAATCTTCTCCTTTTGGATTGGTGAGTTCAACGAAACTTTATATGTCAGAATTTATACAAATGTCGAGCAATGGACAAGACATTTCTTTTAATTTCAGGGATAGGTGTAATTCACTTCGATGGCTGACACGGAGCGTGTTTTCACCTTGTATGTGGTCTGTTTCTGGCTTTCTGTTCCTACGATGCTCGAAGCCAGAACGATGCGGTATGATAATCTCAGTCGTCCGTATCTCATTTTGAAATTCCAGTATGGAGCGATTGCAAATGCGGAGCCGGTGTATCTGTCATATTGTTTGTCCTGCGATACATACGGCGAGCCGAGGTCGAGATTTGATGCGATAATCCAGTCGAAGATGGCGCCGGCGCCGGAAAATCCCTTCACGGGAATTGCGATGTTCGCTTCGGCGATGTGTGCGTAAAATTTCCCGCTGACAGGATAAAATCTCCCTTCGATAAATCGATATGAAATTCCCATACGATACATCGGCGGGACCTGAAAGCCCGCCCCAAAGGATATGTCGCTTACGGCGGCATATTTTTCCAGAAAGGGGAAGAGCGTCATTATATGTATCGGGAATTCCCACCACCCGTTGTTTTTCGGAAACGGCACAGTGGGACAGAATAAAAATCCCATCTCGGGAATTGGTATCCAGATGTATGAGCCGCCGACACTATCGGCAGGAAGAGCGGTAAGCGGAAAGTGAATTGAAAAAACTCCCCTGAAAAGCGGCGGCGGTGGATACGAAGACGACACGATGTCAGTTTCCTCGCCTGACCACGCAAGCGCCAGAAAAATCAGCAATGAAAGTGCAAATAGGAACTTATGTTCGGTAAAAGTGTTCATTCTGCTGCTAAATTCCGCCAAATCTTCTTTCGCGACTTGCATAATCGATAATTGCACGGCAGAGTTCAATTTCGTCGAAATCGGGCCAGAGGACATCGGTGAAGTAAAATTCCGAATATGCGGACTGCCACAGCAGAAAGTTGGAAATTCTTATTTCACCGCTCGTCCTTATCACGAGGTCGGGGTCGGGCAGTCCCGCAGTCTGCAAGTGTTCTTCGAACAGTTTTTCATCGATGTCCTTCGGCTCAATCTTTTTGCCTGCAACTTTTTCTGCAATTTTTCGCACCGCATCGATTATCTCCGCTCTGCCACCATAGTTTAGCGCGAGATTTAAAGTCAGCACATCTCCGCCGGCGGTCTTTTTCATAGCAATTTCGAGCGCTTTCCTCTGCGCCAGCGGAAGTTCGGAAAATCTTCCCGAAACGACAAGTTTTACGCCGTTTTGGACGAGTTCGTCCAGTTCTCTGAATGTCGTTTCCCGCAGAAGGTTCATAAGGATTTTTACTTCGTCTGCGGGGCGGCGCCAGTTCTCCGTCGAAAATGTGTACAGCGTGAGAATTTTCACCCCTACCTGCGGCGCAAATCGCACAATTTTTTTCACTGCGGATACGCCAGCTCTGTGTCCCTCAGGGCGCGAAAGCCCTTTGCGTTTCGCCCACCTGCCATTGCCGTCCATTATTATCGCTATGTGCAGAGGTATTCTTTCGGGCGGAAGCAATTTTATCTGTGAGACGAGTTCTTCGAGTTTTTTGTCCTTATTTTCCTGCATAGATTTTCGTTTCTCCGCTATTGGTTTGCTGCGCGAAAAATTTGGGCGGAATGTGTTATCCTTCGCCTGCGATGATGCACCTGTTTCTTCCCTGAGATTTTGCCATATACAGCGCCTCGTCTGCGGATTTGAGCAATGTTTCCACATCTTTTCCGTTTTCGGGAAATATGGCGATGCCGAAGGATACGGTCACCTGCCGCAGCAGCTCTTTTTCACTTTTGCCGGCAAAGGATTCTCTTATTCGCTCGGCGACATCTTTTGCTTCTTCCACGCCAGTTTCGGGAAGGATTATCGTGAATTCTTCGCCGCCGTATCGAGCAGAGAAATCGACTTCCTTTCTGATGTTTTCCCTTATAGTTTCGGCAAAGAGTTTCAACACCTTATCTCCCTGCGGATGGCCGAAGGTATCGTTGTATTTTTTAAAAAAATCGAGGTCGGCAAAGAGAAGTGCGAGTTTGTGGTTCAGTCGGTTCGCACGGCGGATTTCACGATTGAGATTTTCCATAAATGCGCGATAGTTGTATAGTTCCGTAAGGCCATCGGTGATGGCGAGGCTTTCCAACTTCTCGTAAAGTTGTGCATTTATAAGCGCCACCGATATTTCGCTCGCGAAGAGTTCCAGAAGATTTTCGTCTCTCTCGTCGAAGGCGTTCGCTTTTTCGCTTTCCACATCGAGAACGCCCAGAACTTTGTCGTGGTATTTTATTGGAACGGCGAGTTCCGACCTCGCTTCCTTGAAACCAGGAATGTATAACGGGAATTTCGTCACATCGGGAACATTCATAGGATTTCCCGTGCTTGCCGCAAAACCGACAACTCCTTCAGCGCCTTTTTTCAATTTGTATTCACCGAGTTCTCTGTCCATCCTGCCCGCAAATGCCTTCAATACGAGATATTCCTCTCCGTCGATTTCCTCCGATAGAAAAATCGCCGCACTTGTGTATGAAAATGTATTGCGCAAAATATCCATTATCTTTCTCAGCAGTCTTTCCGGTTCGAGAATGGAACTGAGCATATTTCCTATTTCGAAAAGCGCCCTTCTGATTCGCAGTTCTTCGTCTCTCATCTTCGTTATTGCAATGTTTGTGAGAACGGAGGCGACCTGGTTTGCGAGAGTTCTTATAAATCTCCTGTCTTCCTGAGAAAATGCGTTTATCTGTTCCGATTCGACGACGATGACGCCGAGAACTTTATCTCTTTTCCTGATTGGCACGGCGAGTTCCGATTTCGCCCTGTGATGAAATGGAATGTGTTGTTGTCTTGCTTTTTCGAGGTTCGGAATAATTTTGAACTGCCCCGATGCGGCAACGCTTCCCGCTATTCCGCCATCTCTGCCAATTTTATATCGAACACCGGAGAACCTTATGTCCTCAAGCCCGTTCTGCGCAGACACATAAAGTGTTTCGGTTTCGCTGTCCTTCAAAAGAATTCCAACCCATAGATAATTGGTCTGATTTTTTAATGTATCGCAGACCTGTTTCAAAAATTTCTTCTCGTTTTCAATGGTGCTCACTCTGCTGCTTATGTCGTAAAGAATTTCCATCTGTGCCAGTCTTCGCTGAGTTTTTTCATACATCCACGATTCCAGAATTGCCTGTCCTGCCCTTGCGGCGAGAATTTCGAGGGACATAAGAAGACTTCTATCGGGAACTGTGCCGCCTGGCGGGTTATCCACAGAAATAACACCGATTAGCGAACCAGAGTTGTCGTTCATCGGGACGAGAAGCATATCCTTCGGGTTCCATTCCCCCGATTTCTCATCAGGCGGCGTGTATGAACTATTGTCTGTGCTCTCCTTTTCTTCGTGCCACCACCTTATGAGATACGATTGACTGATTTTGAACTTTTCCTGCATCAGTTTTTTGTAGTGGTCGGCTTTGAGGTGGGTCTGGGCGAGCTGTTCAAATTCTTCTTTCGGTATGCCGGTGCCGCTCATTCTTATGAAGACATTTTGTTTAGGGTCGAGAATGCTGACCAGCACAATTCCAAAGCCCAATTTTTCGCTGACGATATTCACAACTCGCTCCGCAATTTCCTGCACGGAAAGATTTCCCGAAAGAATTTTTATGATGTGCAAAATCAGGTCGAGGGTTTTGGATGAATCGCTCCACTTCGATAATTTTAGAAATTGCTGAGGGATTTCTTCTATGCGTGCTTTTAAGAATGGCTCGATTTTCTTCCAGGCTTCAAAGTGTTCGGGGTCGCCGCGAAGGGATATTATTTCCCCGATTTTCTCAAGCGCCTTTTCCATAGCATCGGTCTTTTCTATGTTCGTGTCCCCTTCGTTCATCTTTCATTTCGCTTGTTCATAATATATTGCCAGTATAGAATGCCAAGAGCCACGAGCAATATGGTCAATGCGTGGTCGATTAAAAATTCTCCCGTTATGTTTGCGAAATTGCACGACAGCAGTGATAGTGCGATAATTGTCAGTATGATTGCCCAGATAATCATTTTGAGATGCGAAAATAAATTTTTGTTTTTTTCATAAAAAATCTTGCAGTTTGAACGATTTTAGTTTTTTTAGTCTGCTGTGTGTTTTAATCGCAAATTTTGTAATGTTTTAATGATAGCGTCAAATCAAATATAGTCAACACTTTTGTTGTGTTGATGATTTAATTCGTAGCTCGGGGGAAAAATTTGGTTGAGTAATATCTAAATTTCCCTTGACAATGGCTTTATTGATTTTAATTTTATTCAAAATGATACCCTATTTTTCGTAGGGCTTTCTGTTTGTTGTGTGGCACAATATTTTTGTGTTTGCATTGACTTTGAAAAAGGTAAATCTAAAAAAGTAAAGGAGGCAAGATGAGACGGACAGGGCTTATGATGCTGTTTTTAGCGATGGTTTTTGTGCCTGTTTTTGCGCAGACTGCCCATATGGCTGTCCCCGTGGACGGAAGCACCACATCCGACCAGATGCAATCTGTGGTATTCACATTTGATACTCCGAGCGATGTGGATACTTCCACAATCGAAATCTGGATTGGTGGAGTGATGTACACCACGGCGTCCCCCGAGATAGTATGGGCTGCACCGAACTTGTATTTCAATCCCACAACTGCTTTTCCCGAAGGTGAAGTTGTCTGTTCTCTGGCGGTTGCGCTCGATTGGAGTGGCGATACCCTTTCCGGTTTGCCGGTGGTGGGTAGATTTTATGTCGATATATCGGGACCCTATGTGATAAAAAGTGGACTTGTCGGTTCCGATGTGGCATTGCCAGCTATGGTAACGGATTCCCTTCAGGCTGGCGAATGGTATGTCGTAGATGATGTGAGCGATATGGACCCGTTCAGCATCATCGTTGAAGTGGAAGGTGTGGAATATACTTATCCTTCTCCTGGACTTATCTGGGAAAACCATATTGTCTTTATGACGGACACGATAATTGATTCCATCGTCGGCGCGGACACATTCTATTCCTACATCGACCATTACGCTGACCACATCGTGTTTGACCCCGCTGCTGCAGGAATTATGTGGAATCCGAGAGATACGGTCGAAATGGAACTGAGGCAGATAAATGATACCCCTGATTATGGAACATATAATTCTCTTCAGGCTGGCGGCTTGAATGCTTTCTTCTTCTTCGTCGATTATGTTGGACCTGTTGCTCAGGTTTTCGACCCTGTGCTGTGGCGAGGCGATGCTACGGTTTACACATCCTGTTCTGACCAGCATTTCACATTCGATGTGATGGACGATAACGGCGTCGATATGAGCACGATTCAAATTCAGGCGAGAGGCACCGTCCTCGGGTATTCAGCGTCGTATTTCGATGTGGATACAATTGAAATAGATACGGTATTTCATCTCTTCGTTCCGGATACCGTGTTCAGGGTGTGGGAAGTTCAGCCCGACTACGATTGGGAATCGAGATGCAATATCGACGAGACATATACGGAAGATGGTTATACTTACTGGGCTGTGACGATATTCACGCCTCTTCCGCCGCTGTATGTGATTGGCACATCTGATTATATCAGCAGAGAAGACGCCAAAGATTCGGCATACGCAATTGCCGCCGATGGAAACGATGCGCTGATTGAGATAATTGCACCCGATTGGGGTGATTATGCGACATTCGTCGAAAACTTTGGCTGCACCGAAGGCGAAACTGTATATGTCGTCGCTCCTGATGACCCTCTGCCGGGAACATATCTTTTCGACACGCTTGTCACTGGCAGGGCGCAGTTGAACACCGTCGCAAATATGTATTATCCCGAAATGGGCTGGGGAATTGAACCCGTATTCGGCAGAGTTGCTCATCCGTTTATGGCTGCTGTGTATTCGTTAGTTCCCGTTCATCTAAGGTTTACTTATACTCCCACGCCGGAGTTATATGAAGGTGAGCTTTTCCATCTCGAACTTCTCGCCTGCGACGATATGTATGGCAATCCGCTTTCGAGCAATAATGTGGTGTGGAATGTCATCACCGATAGGTCTGCTCCGTATCTGGTTGACCATTATCCTGCTCACAATGCCGTGACCACAAATCTTGAAGAACCCATCTGGGTTCAGCTTGCCGATGAATACGGGATAGTGGACCCCACGACAATCAGAATGCACATCGAAACGAGCAGCGGATTTGTCTTCGATATAGATTCGCTGCCGGTAATTCCGTGGGACCCGCAATATTCGTGGGACCCGGTGACGGGCATATTCCTCTGGGACCCCGCAACTGCTGGTGTTTCCTGGGTGCAGGGCGATACTGTTACCGTTATATTCGAAGATGTTGCAGATTCTATACAGTTGTGTGAATCCAATCAATTTGCTCACGAACATACATTCGTATCCTGGGTATTCTATGTAGTTGATGGTCCTTATCTGACGAATTATTATCCAACGGATGGCAGTTTCACAGCCTGCCAGGACCAGCAAATAGGATTTACGCTCTACGATTCCGATGGAATTGACGAGACATCGGTCATCTTCAGTGTGGAAGGTAGAGATTACGATATTACTTCTGAAGATACATCGATAGTTTGCTATTGGCTTCCCATTGGCGATGATGATTCCATACTCGTCGGCTGTGATACGATTGTATATAATCCGCTGCAGTATCTTGGAGCGGGCAGTTTTATATTTGACCCACCTGCTGATTGGGCTGTAAATGCCAGACAGATAGATTGTCAGATTGTTCAGGCGCAGGATATTTTGGGCAATCCTATGTGGGGCATTGGAGATTTCTCCTGGTCATATATATATGATTTCACAGGCCCTGTCTATTATGACCCGCAGCCTGCACCTGATAGTTATGCTCCTGGCGAAAGCCTTGTCATTTCAATCGCTCTCGACGATTCCGTCAGCGGCAGAATTTCAACTGCTGGTCTTTACTTCTCAATTGGTGGTTCTTATTTTGGACCCATCACTCATCCGGATTATTGCTGGTGGGATGGCGAAAGATTCACTCTTGACTTCGGCACTGCTGGCACACACTTTTCTGATGGAGAAGTCATAACGGTTTGTCTGTATTCTGCCTACGATGACCCTGAATATCTCTGCACGCCGGAAGCCAACATTGCCGATGGGCTTCCATATTGCTGGAGTTTTACTGTTGACAATCTGCCGCCGAATGCGACATTGCTGGAGCCTCTGGATGGTGCAATTACAGCCTGTTCCACGCAGGAAATTCGCATTCTCCTGACCGATAATCTTGGAATTGACCCCGACAGTCCTGTGCTGGTCGTCAATGGCGTGATTTATACGATGTCTTCGCCCAACTTAACTCTCGCGGGTGATACATTGATATTCACTCCGCCGATGCCCTGGTATGACGGGGAAATCGTTCATTATGCGCTGAACCGCATCTCTGACATAGCGGGCAACACGGTTGTTCATTCTGCGACCAATCCTCTTCTGGAAGGGACCTTCCTTGTGGATATGGCTCCGCCGGAAGTTGTCAGCACATCGCCTGAAGATGGCGCCGTTCTCGACGCTCCGATAAGCGAAATTCTCTTCACTCTCGAGGATATTTCGGGACTCACCGATTCAACAGCGGCAATGACAGTTGATGTGATTATCGGCGATGACACGACAAGATATATGTTCGATTATGCCGATGGCTTCTTCACCTTTGGCACTGCTGGACCGTATTACACAGTTTCCCTCGACTTAGATGCGGCGGGCGTCTATCTTCCTGCCCGGGGAGCGGAAGTTAATGTCAACTTTGTTATACAGGATGCACCGGATTACTTCTGCTTCACTGCACCGGAATATGTCGGAAATGAACTCGTTTACGACTTTGGGTTCTCCCTCACTCCTGGCTGGCAGTTGTCTCTTAAAATGGTGCCGACAGTTATGGCATTTGACAGCACAGGCGATACTATCTGGGCAGATAGCGATACTTCTGAACTTATTATGGGTGCGACATTCGGCGCCACGGATGGATATGACGACGGCATCGATGTCGTTGCTCCGCCGCTTCCTCCACCCGACCCATTCCCCGTTGTGCCGCCTGCGTTCCTGCTCGATACATACAGGCTTGTCGTCGATTTGAAATCTCTCGAAAGCACCACTCCGTCCTGGATGATATGGACGGGAACCACCGCTGGAACTCTCTGGTGGGATTTGACTGAACTTCCCGATTATGGGATGTTCGTCATAAATCCTGGCAATATCGATATGAGAAGCACCGACCACTATGTGTATGATGCTGGAATGGCGATATACATCAACTTCTCGCCCGAAGTCATCACGCTGCACGCAGGCTGGAATCTCGTCAGTGTTCCCGTTGACCCCGTTGACCCAACTCCGACAGCGGTGTTCCATGTGCCTGCGAGCCAGATATTCTGGTATAATCCCTGGTCGATGAACTATGAATTCCCCACTGTTATCTATCCCGGATATGCTTATTTCGTCCTTTATATTCCCGGTGATGGCGACCCCGACCCGCTCTCGTTCTCCGTTCCTGGAACCCCGGTTTACAACTACACTGTGATTATTCCTTGTGGATGGAATACATTCGGTTCAGTTTATGACTTCGGCGGCGTCCCTGTGGCAGATGCGGCGCACTTCACCCTGACCGACCCGGTATCTACGCTCTGGGGAGGTGCCGTATATGAATACGATGCCACAACTGGAAGTTATCTCTATTCACCAAGCATCGTTGCCGGCAAGGGATACTGGGGATACATTGATATTCCATCGCCATACACGAGTTGCGAACTTACGGTTCAGGCATCGTGGCTGAAGTCCGTCGATTATGTTGACCCGCTCACCAGCACCGATGTGGCGCACATCGATGTGAACGGAACGAAACTCGTCCTCGCTCTGCAGGATAACGCCACGAACAATCCTGACCCCGAACTTGATAGACTTATGCCGCCTGCTCCTGTCAACTGCATCACGCCTGCGTATCTGGTATGCGGAAATATGCGCCTTTCCCGTGATGTGAGACCCGAAGATGGATGGACTATGGTTGTTTCCGAAAATGCTACCATTACAACCGATAGAGCGCTTGTGATTGACGGGAAAGTTTACGATGGCACATTTGAACTTTCTGCTGGAACTTATAAGGTCGAATTTGCCAGAAAATCCGACCTGCCGAAGACACTTGCGCTTTATCAGAATTCGCCGAACCCGTTCAATCCTGTGACGAGCATAGCATTTGACCTGCCGCAGAAGAGCGATGTGAAGGTCGAAGTTTACAATATGCTCGGTCAGAAGATTCGCACGCTTGTATCCGGCGAAATGGAAGCGGGGCATCACAGTGTTGTTTGGAACGGCACGGACGACAACGGAAGAGATGTGATAAGCGGAGTTTACTTCTACCGCCTCACCGCAGGAAACAACACCTTCACGAAGAAGATGGTTCTCCTGCGATAGCGAGTGGAAACAAGCGAAAATTCAAGGCGTCCCTTTGTTCGGGGACGCCTTTTTTTGGAGGTGTATTTTGAACGAAGAAGAGTTTTTGCAATTTTTGATTTGAAAAACTTATAGTGTGTTTTGAGTGTGGTGGAAAATGATTAGAAGAGGAATGCCACCATCTCGCAGATTTTATTCAAAAAGATTTCGTCTTTTTCTGTGAATGGCGATTTTGAATGCGAATCGATGTCCAGTTCGGCGACGATTTTTCCCTCTTTGAAAATCGGAAGCACGATTTCCGATTTGACCGCGGGACTGCAGGAGAGATAATTTTCTTCCTTCGACACATCCTGCACGATGAAAATATTTTTCGTCTGCGCTGCCTGTCCGCATATTCCTTCGCCGAATTTGATTTTGGTGTGTTCGGTTGGTTCGCCCGAAAATGGACCGAGCGACAGCGTTTGTTTCTTTTCATCTGCTATGTAAAATCCAACCCAATCGTAGTGCGGAATTTTATCGTGCAGCATTTTGCATATACGAAGCAGTTTTTCATCTCTGCCAGCGGGGAATTTTAAAAAATTTGTGATTTTGTCCAGCAGGGAATTGTAAATTTTGTGTGCATCTTTATTTTTATTCTTTTGTTTCATAGTGTATTTTATAAAATATAACTTTTTAGGTTTTTAGTAAAGGGATATAATGCAGGTTGAGAGAATACTCATCGTTCGCACCGACAGACTCGGCGATGTGGTGCTTTCGCTTCCGCTGGCTTGTGCGATAAAACAGAAATTTCCCGATGCCGAAGTCGGTTTTCTGTGCAGAAAATATACCGAGCCTGTGGTTAGTATGTCCCGTTATGTCGATGAAATTTTCGTCGTCGAGGATGAAAATTTGCGTGAGAAAATTTCTCGATACGATGTAGCGGTTCTCGTTCATCCTGTGCTTCGTGATGCAGTTCTATTGTGGCGAGCGGGGATTCCCGTGCGCATCGGAACTGCATATCGGGGTTATTCTTTTCTATTTACGCATCGTGTTGCCGAGCACAGAAAGGACTGCCGATTTAGTGAGGCGTCATATAATCTTCATCTTTTGCGCCCGCTTGGAATTGATGTCGATTTTGCGCCAATATCGCTTGTTCCACCCGATGATGTAGCGGCGAAAGTCGAAAGGATTTTGACGAAGAGGGGATTTTTTAAAAATAAATTTATTGCGATACATCCGGGTAGTGGGGGTTCGTCGCTTTCGTGGAGCGCGCAGCGGTTTGCGGAACTTGCGAACATTCTTTCGAGAAAAAATGTTCCTTTTGTTATCACAGCAGGGGATGGCGAATACGAACTTGCGAGATATGTTGCGGGAAGTGATG
>JAGHAI010000118.1 GCA_021161555.1 bacterium | reverse complement strand
GACTTCGAGAATCATCCATTCAGGTTTGTTGCCGGAATATCGAAGTGTTTCCACAACCGATAGCCTTTTGAGAAGCGCTTTTTTCTTCTGTTCGGATTTTTCGACATTTATTTTTGAACGGATTTCCGCTGCGAGGTCGTCGAGCTTGAGTTCCTGCAACAGTTTTTTAATCGCAGGAGCGCCCATCATCGCTTCAAATTCAAGGTTCTTTTCCTTCAGCTCCTGATATTCGGCATCGGTCAGGAGCTGCCCCTTGCGAAGCCCTGTAATTTCAGGGTCGCCAGGGTCTGTTACGATGTATGCTTCGTAGTAAATAACGGGTTCAAGCTGATTGACCGAAAGATTTAAAAGAAGTCCAATCCGTGAAGGATTTGTGCGGACATACCAGATATGAGTTACGGGAACTGCGAGCTCAATATGTCCCATTCGTTCTCTGCGAACTTTTGAATGTGTAACCTCAACGCCGCATCTATCGCACACGACACCGTTAAATCGAGAACCCTTGTATTTTCCACAAGCGCATTCAAAATCCTTTACCGGACCAAATATTCGCTGGCAGAACAAACCATCGTTTTCCGGCTTGAACGAACGATAGTTTATCGTTTCAGGGCGAAGCACTTCGCCATAACTCTGAGCTCTGATGAGTTCAGGGCTGGCAAGCATCACCCGTATTGCCGAAAAACCTGTATTATTGTCTTCTGACGATGTCGCCTTGTATGCCATTCCTGACGCTCCTTTTAATTATAAACAGGACGCTTTTATATATAATTAAGATGATTCCTCATTCCTAATCAGCTGAACATCTATACACAGTGCCTGCAGCTCCTTTACGAGGACATTGAAGGATGCTGGTATTCCCGGTTCGGGAGGATTTTCGCCCTTTACGATTGCCTCATACATTTTGCTTCTTCCCTGGACATCATCCGATTTGACAGTTAGCATTTCCTGAAGAATATATGCAGCACCGTAAGCTTCAAATGCCCATACTTCCATTTCTCCAAATCGTTGTCCACCGAACTGAGCTTTTCCGCCGAGAGGCTGTTGCGTAACGAGGCTATATGGACCGATTGAACGGGCGTGAATTTTATCATCGGCGAGATGAATAAGCTTCATCATATAAATCATTCCAACGGTGACATTTTCATCAAACGGTTCGCCTGTTCTGCCGTCGTAAACTTTCAACTTTCCATCCTCCGGCAAGCCTACGCTTTTCAGCTCCTGTTTAATTTCTTCAACTGTTGCGCCGTTAAAGACGGGAGTTGCTCCATATTCACCCTTTTTAGCCAGTGCCATCCCAAGGTGCGTTTCCAAAATCTGGCCGATATTCATTCGAGACGGAACGCCGAGAGGATTTAATATTATATCCACAGGGGTGCCATCTTCAAGATAGGGCATATCTTCCTGAGGAACAATGATGGATATAACACCTTTGTTCCCGTGGCGGCCAGCCATCTTATCGCCGATGGAAATCTTTCTCTTCATCGCGACATCTACCTTGACCAGCTGCATAACTCCTGTTATAAGTTCATCTCCGCGCATAAGCTTCTGTTTTTCTGCGCGAAGCCTGTCCTCACGCTCCTGAATCAAATCATCCGCCATTTTCAAAGTTTTTTGGATTTGTATATTCGTCTCTTCGTCGCTCGTCCAGTTGGTCATTTCAGCAATGTCATCGATGGATAATTTTTCAGCTTTGGATTTGGTTATCTTGGTTCCTGGCTTAATGATTGGTTTACCTGTGCGATGAGATATTATGTTCTTCGCCCTTTTATCTATGAGCAAGTCGCGAATCTGCTTATTTCTTCTTTGCTTAATTTGTTCAATTTCGTCCAAAAATTCTCTCTCCAGTTTCTGCACTTCCTCTTTTATGTTTTTGTCCTTCCGATATCCTCTTCGGGATAAAACCGAGCGGTTTATCACGACGCCCTGAACCCCAGGCGGAACTCTGAGGGAAGAATCCTTCACATCGCCTGCTTTTTCACCAAAAATTGCCTTAAGTAAGCGCATTTCGGGGGTCAATTCAGTTTCACCCTTCGGGGTAACTTTTCCGATTAGAATATCGCCTGAGCGGACATGAGCACCAATTCGAACTATACCCATAGAATCAAGGTTTTTGACAGCTTCTTCAGATACATTTGGAATTTCTCGGGTGAGTTCTTCAGTGCCGAGCTTCGTTTCGCGAACCTGTAATTCAAAATTTTCTATGTGAAGAGATGTATAGACATCATCTTTAACCAGTCTTTCTGAGATTATAATTGCGTCTTCGTAATTGTATCCGTGCCAGGACATAAATGCCACAAGCACATTTTTACCGAGTGCAAGTTCGCCTCTATCTGTGGCAGCTCCATCTGCGATGATTTGCCCTGCTTCAACTTTATCGCCAACTTTTACAAGCGGACGCTGAATTATTGCCGTGTTCTGGTTGGAACGGCGGAACTTGACGAGAGAGTAGATGTCCTTATCGTCCAATAACTTTCCCTTGCTATTTTTATCAGTATCGGGGACTACAATTATCTTTTCTGAATCCGCATAGGACACAGTTCCGCTTCTTTTTGCAACGATGACTGCTCCAGAATCCACAGCGGCTTTGACTTCCAGACCAGTTCCCACAATGGGTGCTTCAGTAAATAATAGAGGAACCGCCTGTCTTTGCATATTTGACCCCATCAAGGCGCGGCTGGCGTCATCGTGTTCAAGAAATGGAATGAGAGCCGCGGCAATGCTTACTGTTTGTGTGGGGGAAACATCCATAAGGTCAACCTGCTCCGCTGGAACTTCGACGAGGTCGCCTCTTTTCCGTGCTACGACAATGTCAGCAATTATCTTGTTCTTTTTGTCGAGCGGTTCCGTTGCCTGAGCGATTATATGTCTATCTTCCTCGTCTGCTGAAATGTATATGATTTCATCTGTGGCAACGCGATTTTTTACTTTGCGGTATGGCGTTTCGAGAAAACCATATCTATTTATCGTAGCATAAGTTGCGAGTGATGTAATAAGACCGATGTTCTGTCCTTCTGGAGTTTCTATGGGGCACATTCTGCCGTAATGGGTATAATGGACATCACGCACCTCAAATCCAGCTCGTTCTCTCGTCAATCCGCCAGCGCCGAGAGCAGATAATCGCCTCTTATGTGTCAATTCCGCTAATGGATTTGGCTGGTCGAGGAACTGTGACAATTGAGACGAGCCGAAGAAGGAATTTATAACGGCAACCACTGTCCGCGAATTTATCAATTCGGATGGTGTGACTTTTTCCATATCTCTTGTTCTCATTCTCTGGCGGACGGTTCTGGAAAGTCTTGCGAGACCAATTCGCATTTGATTGGCAACAAGTTCTCCAACGGAACGCGCCCTGCGAATACCAAGATGGTCAATATCGTCGATTGTTCCTTCGCCGTGTCTGAGACCTATAATATACTTGCCAGTTGCAACTATATCTTCAAGAGTTAATATGCGGACATCAGAAGGAATATCGAGCTGAAGGCGTTGATTTATTTTATATCTTCCAACTTCTCCGAGGTCGAAGCGGGATTGATTGAAGAAAAATTCGTTCATAATCTCTTCTTCTTTTCCCTTTTCAACCACATCGCCCGGACGAATCCCCGAATAAACTTCCTGAACGGCTTCATATCGGGTTTTTGTTTCATCGGCACGAATAGTTTCGAAGATAATAGGAACCATCTTTGGACTTTCCGGAATTACAACGGGGATTTTTTTAATTTTATGCTTTTTAAGTATGTCAATATCTTCGGGAGTTAATTTCGTTCCTATTTCAAATAGAATTTCACCCGTTTCGCTGTCCACAATGTCATCTGCGCATAAGGAGTTTATGACTTTCTTCGCCCCGCTGCTGGTCAGTTTCGCATCGATTACATCGTGGAAAAGTTCGACTATTTTTCTATTACTTTCAATTCCCATTGCCCTTATCAAAGTGGAAATGGGAACCTTTTTGCGCGAAGAAATCACGGCATACATAACTTCTCTAATGTCGTGCCGAATTTCCATCCAGGAACCCTGAAGAGGAATTAAGCGAGCGGAGAAAAGCCTTTTCCCGTTAGGATGAATCGTCTCGTCGAAAAATACACCAGGAGAACGGTGAAGCTGAGTAACTACTACTCGTTCCGCACCGTTGATGATGAAAGTCCCATAGGGCGTCATCATCGGCAGGTCGCCAAGAAAGACCTCACTTTCTCGTGTTTCCTTGTGTTTCCGTTCATCGCCTTCCTTTTCGAACTCTCTGATTTGAAGCGTGATGTATAATGGAGCAGAATAGGTAAGATTTCGTCTCCGACATTCCTCAACCGTAAATCGAGTTTCTCCAATGCGGTAGGAAATAAAATGTAATTCATACTTACCATAAACATCCACAATTGGAAAGATGTCCTCGAAAGCCATTTGTAGCCCGATATGTTTTCTTTTGTTCGGAGGAACATCTTTCTGTAAAAATTGTTCGTATGAATTTAATTGAACATGAAGCAGGTTGGGAATTTCTGCCAGAGGTTTTACCTTGGCAAAGCTCTTACGCTTAATAATGGGTCTAACCTTCATAGAAGTTCGCCCTTCTTATTTTGTTATTTTTCATTCGATGTCAAAGAAAACAGAAGTGCCATTGATATTCAATAAAACTTCAACAGCAAAAAAATAGAATAATAGGAGACATACCCAGCTTTCTGGGGTCTCCTATTCCTAAAAAGTTAACTGGCAATCCTTGCACTCATTGGCAACGATTTATTTTATATCTACCGATGCGCCAACAGCTTCCAGCTTCGCCTTAATCTCTTCAGCTTCTTCCTTGGGGATGTTTTCCTTAACAGGCTTTGGCAGGTCTCCTTCCACAAAATCTTTTGCTTCTTTCAAGCCCAAACCTGCAATTGCTCGCACCTCTTTGATAACCTGTAATTTTTTATCG
Organism: bacterium; assembly: GCA_021161555.1. GTDB lineage: Bacteria > UBP14 > UBA6098 > B30-G16 > B30-G16 > JAGHAI01. The sequence goes on along the minus strand of JAGHAI010000118.1, from coordinate 343 downwards.
CCGATGCCGGTGAGCAAAACCGAAAAATCAGTTTTCTCTTCCTGCGGTGCAGCTTCAGCGGCAGCGGCTCCCGCAACAGGTGCTGCTGCAACTGCGACTGGTGCTGCTGCCGAAACTCCGAATTTATCTTCAAGAGTTTTCACAAGTTCGGCAAGCTCGAGCACTGTCAACTGTTCAATTTGTTCCACAAGCTTATCAACATTTGCGCTCGTATCCATCAACGCCTCCTTAATTTCTTGCTATAAATAAAATGCGCTGGACACAAAAATTTATAAGAAAAATGTTATATAAATAATTAAGAAAGATTATATATTTATTTTGTCAAGTCTTTTTTAAAAATTTT
>JAGHAI010000011.1 GCA_021161555.1 bacterium | reverse complement strand
TCAAGTCTTTTTTAAAAATTTTTGAAAATTATTTAAAAAAATTCGCTTTAATGATGAGAGCGATTTTTGGCGGCATATAGAAAATCAATAACCTTCAGATTTGTTTTCCCGACCCTGAACGATTGAAATTCCCGCCGATGCTCCAATGCGGGAAGCTCCTGCCTTTATCATTTCGACAGCTGTCTTATAATCACGAACTCCGCCCGATGCCTTCACTTCCATTTCTTCGCCGACAACTTGCTTCATAAGTTCCACATCCTCTACTGTTGCACCGCCCTTTGCAAAACCTGTGGATGTTTTGACAAAATGAGCGCCTGCCTCTTTTGCAATGGCGCAAGCTTCAACTTTTTCCTCATTTGTGAGCAGGGCAGTTTCGATGATTACTTTGACGGTGTCAGGGGCGACTACTTTCACTATTTTTTGAATATCGTCGAAAACGGTCTTGTAATCTCCCGACTTCAGCGCACCGATGTTTATGACCATATCGAATTCTTCGGCGCCTTCCTGTTTTGCTTTGCTCGCTTCAAAAACCTTTGTGTCGGTTGAATTTGCCCCCAGCGGAAAACCTATAACAGTGCAGACCTTAACCTTGCTGTCTTTCAACAATTCCGTGCATAAAGGAACCCAGTATGGATTTACACAAACGGAAGCGAAGCCGTATTCGTCGGCTTCTTTGCACAATTGTCTTATATCTTTTTCCGTAGCTTCGGGTTTAAGCAAAGTGTGGTCGATGAATTTTGCTATTTCAATGTTTTTGGGAATTGCTCCGAGCGTTGAGCCTATTCTGTCAGCGCCCGCATCGAGTATTGCCTGTGTGCCAGCTTCGTTGCGAACGACGCAGTAATCACAGTGCAGACAAGGAGTTCCATCAATACATTTCCCATCAAGTTCCGCTATGACCTGTTCGACTATCTGTTTGACCAATGCTTCATCTGCCATCGCTCGACCTCATTTTTTTATGTTAATCTCACTCCATTTATGACAAGCTCGAATTTCTTGCCAAGTAATTTCGCCGATTTCCGCGAAATTTCCATCCTGTCGAGGAAAATTTTAAAATATTCCATTACGGATGAAATGTCGGGGTCGATGAGGATGGAAAGTTCAATTGTATCGGGATTACGAACGATGATATTGCTATCTCGAGCGGCGTAGTTTACCCTATCGTGAATGTCAAAGGCAACAGTGTTGGGGTTTCTGACTCGCGAGCGGTGAACATCAGATTTGTCAGCAATGATGAGCGCTGCGCAGATGTCTGATATGGGGTCGCCGTCGTCCTCGTGATGATTCCCCACAGCGGAAACGATGTCCAGAACTTCATCGTAAGGCATTCCCATTTCGCTGAGCAAATCATAAACTATGTGTGAACTATGATGCGCGTGATAGCGCCTGTTCACGACATTCCCAACATCGTGAAGATATCCTGCTATTTGTGCAAGTTGACATCTTCTCTCATCAAATCCAAGTTCGCACATCAATTTTCCCGCACGCTCAGAAACAATATCTGCGTGACGAAAACCGTGTTCAGTATATCCAATTACGCAGAGATTCCTGTCGGCGTGAGTCAAAAGCATTTTAACTTTTTCATTTTGTTTTATATCGCTCAATAAAATCATATAATTAAATTATAACTTTTCCTTCTTGTTGTCAAATATAAAAGATGTTATCTTCTTATGTTCAATCATCGAGCAATTTTGTAAGTTTTCGAAGTCCGCGAAGGACGATATATATAAAAAATCCCGCGCAGAAAAACATTATCCAGCCTTTTTGAAGATAAAAAATTTTATCGTTTTTTTTCAAAACGAAATTCTTTGCAATCTGCAGAATTGTAAAAGATACTATAATTGTGAAAAAGCCAGAATATTCGCTCCTCAAAACCCGCTTCAGAGAAAATGGAAGAGCAGGTTTTTTAAAATTTTTGATTTTCGGCACAAACGCAGGGACATTAGATGCCCAGTTTTCAAATTTTTTTTCAAATTTCCTTCGCAAAAACTCTTCCTCCGCGAACATTATTCTTTCATAGTAAAGCCAGAATGCCAATATGGTTATCACAACGAGCCACCACGATTGAGCAAACAACACTATGCCCAATAAGATAAAAAAATTTCCGAGATATAGCGGATGCCTGACTATAGAATATATTCCCGTTGTATTAAGAGTATCTGCGCGCTGTCCATCTGTGTTTCTTCCCGATGTCCCTTCTGGCGCATATCCAGCTGTATAACAGCGAATAAACAGTCCCAGAAAAGAGACAGCCACACAGACAATTGTGTATATGTTTCCCGCCATTTCGCCAAAATTTTTTTCTATAAATCCAATTCTATAAATTGCAAGCGCTATTAAGGGCAAAATCAGTAAGGGCAAATAACTTCGCCATCGGAAGAGAAAGTTTCCTGTATTTTCAAAATTTTCTCGAAGCGCCAATTTCCAACTCCATTGGTGTTATTATCGTCGGCGGAAATCTTATTCTTTTACAATCAAATCGTCTCTCGAAGGACCGACGCCGATATATTTTACAGGCTTTTTTGAAATTTTTTCCACAGCGGATATATATTCTTTTGCGCCATCGGGCAGTTTGTCGTATTCGCGAATTTTGGAAATATCGTCGTCCCACCCTGAAAATTCCTCATATATTGGTTCAGCGATGGACATTTCTTCCGCAGTTGAAGGTATCGCTGAAAAATTATTGTATTTTGTCGCTACCTTGAGCGGGCGAATTTTTGATAAAATGTCCAGTTTGGTCAGCGCAATCGCATCGATTCCATTTATTCTCGTCGAGTATTCAAGCACAACGCCGTCGAGCCAGCCGCATCGTCGTGGCCTTCCCGTGGTGGAACCAAATTCGTCGTATGAATGTTCGCCAGTTCCACGAAGCAGTTTTTGCAAATTCTCGTCGCCCTCGGTCGGAAATGGTCCATTGCCGACGCGAGTACAAAATGCCTTCGCAATGCCAATTATTTCGTCGAAAAGACGCAGGTCTATTCCAATTCCTTCCGCCGCGCCACCAGCAGTGGTTTCGGAACTCGTGACGAAAGGATATGTTCCCCAGTTAAGCGAGAGCATAGTTCCCTGTGCACCTTCCGCAAGGACGCCGCCACTGTTTCGCGCGGTGTCATCGAGAAATTTTGTGGAATCAATTATTGCTCTATCGAGAAAATCCGCAGACGATTCGAGGACCGAAGCGACATCGGAAGGCGACTGAAATTCAGCATCGAATGCTCTTTCATACAACTTTCCAGCAATATCGAGCCATCTATCGAGAAGTTTTATGATGTGATTTTTTCCGAGCAAAAGGTCTCCAACGCGCAGTCCTATTCTTCCCGCCCTGTCTCGATATGCAGGACCAATACCCCGCTTCGTCGTACCAATTTTTTCCTGCTCCTCCATTATGGATTCGATAACTTTATGATATGGCAGGACGATGTGAGCCCGCGGACTTATCCGCACACGATTTCGCCAATCTATGCCAGAATCCTCCAGAGATTGCAGTTCCTCGACGAGTTTTGGCAAATCGATGACCATACCGGCACCGAGGACGCAAATCTTATCGGGATGCAAAATCCCGGTGGGAACCTGATGCAGGACGAATCTTCTGCCATCGACTTCAACGGAATGGCCTGCGTTGGCGCCGCCCTGATAACGCACGACCACATCCGCATATTTCGTTAAAAAATCAACGAGTTTCGCCTTGCCCTCATCACCCCAGAACATCCCCACAACAATTCTATTTTTTTTCTTCCGCATCAGTTCTCCTTCTGAATTAACTTTCATTATACTTAAAAAATTGTGAGAATTACATCCTCTCGATTTTTATGTCCTCTCCGTCGAATGTGGCATAAGTAAAATTTTTGTAAAAGTCGCCTATGTTTACATATTTTCCTTTGTTGAAATTTTTCTCCAGAGGCAAATGCAGATGTCCCATAATCACATAATCAATGCCTCTTTCCTCAATCATTTTCCGGGCAAAATCTTCATATTCCCTTTCAAATCGAAGGTTTCGCTTTTCGGTGTATAATTTACTGGATGAGGATACCAGTTTAGCCAGCGAAAAGCCCCATTCAGCAGGCAGTAATCCAAACAGGAAAACAGATACAGGATTTCTCAAAATTGGACACAGCAGATTTCGATATCCCCAATCCGATGGTGCTATGCCATCTCCGTGAGCGAGGAAAAATTTTTTATTAAAAATGTTCATCGTAATGGGTTTTCTGTGAATTATTGCGCCAATTTCTCTGCCTAAGAAACCATTCTGCTGCATCCACCAGTCGTGATTGCCGCCGAAGATGTGAATTTCTATGCCTGCATTGGACACATCAGCAAGTTTTTTTAATACGGGAAAATGTTCTGAAAATATGATTTTTTTATGGTCGAACCAGAAATCGAAAAAATCGCCGAGAATGAACAAAATTTTTCCATCCGACTTTACGATATCGAAAAATTTGTTCAGTTTTTCCGCTTTGCTTCGTTCTCGTTGCGGCGATTCCGCTCCGATGTGTGCATCTGATATGAAAAATGCTTTTTTCATAAAACATTTCGCCGTATATTAACAGGTTCAAAATAGGAGGTGATGAGTTCGTCGCAACGGAAATTTTTAAAATCGCTCGCAAAGAAGTGTTAATATTCGACGGCGCTATGGGAACGATGCTTCAATCGGCGGGTTTGCCGTCGGATGCGCCGCCGGAATTGTGGAACATCGAAGCGCCAGACATAATCGAGGGGATACATAAAAGATATGTGGAATCGGGTGCGCAAATTCTGACCACAAACACATTTGGCGCATCGGAAGTAAAACTCTCTCAATTTGGGCTGTCGCATAGGCAGGAAGCAATAATTTCTTCTGCCGTTAAAATTGCTAAAAACGCCGCAAAGGATGAAAATGTGGCAGTTGCGGGGGACATCGGTCCGCTCGGGGTTTTCCTTCAGCCATTTGGCGAATTTTCATTTGACGAAGCATACGAGCAGTTTTTTAAATATGCAAAACTTCTCGCATCTTCGGGGTGCGACATTATTCTTATCGAGACGATGACCGATTTGCTCGAGATGAAAGCCGCCTATCTCGCAGCGAAGGACGCGACAGACCTTCCAATTATCACAACATTTTCCTTTGACGAAGGCGACCGTTCGGTAACAGGAACTCCCGCAGATGTCTTCGCTGTGGTTGCCGATGCGATGAACATCGATGCAATCGGAACGAACTGCGGAAAGGGAATTGAGCCTGTTGTGAATGCAATTTCTATTATGAGACAATTTAGTGAAAAAATCCTCGTTGCACAGCCGAATGCGGGTTCGCCAGAGGTGATTGATGGAAAAACAATATTTCCCGCCACGCCGGATGATATGTCAGAAGCCGCAGTTCGTCTCCGGGAAAGCGGCGCCAATATAATTGGTTCCTGCTGTGGCTCGACGCCGGAACACACGGCGAAAATAGCGGATGCTGTTCGCGGCAAGCCTGTGGTGAAGCGCGAGGATGGGGAAAAATATTTTTTCGCGGCAAGCAGAACAAATTTGCTGAAGATATCAAGAGAACTTCCAGTTGTGCTTGTTGGGGAAAGGATAAATCCATCTGGCAGGAAAAAATTCAGGGAAAAATTGCGAATGGGGGATATAGGCGCCGTCAAACTGGAAGCAGTTCGTCAGATGGAAGCCGATGCGCTCGATGTATGTGTTTCTGCGCCGGGTGTTGATGAAAAAAGCATTTTGCCCGAGGCAATTTCCGCAGTGTCTGCGGTTTCTGAAAAGCCGCTGTTCATAGATTCCACGACACCCGATGTGATTGTAGAATCGATGAAAAGATATGCGGGATTGCCGATAATCAATTCGATTTCGGCGAAATCATCGGACATCGAGAATTTGCTTCCAATTGCGCACAGATGGGGAGCAAACTTTGTGGCGCTTGCAATTGACGATGATGGAATCGCGGAAAATGCAGTTGAAGTGTTGAAAAAAATAGAAAAAATTCTGCGCGCGGCAGATGATGTGGGAATTTTAAAAAATCGCATAATAGCCGACCCCGTGATGCTTCCCGTATCTGCCAGCAAAAGAACGGGTGAAACAATTATTGCACTTGGCGAAATTTTTAAAAAACTTGGATTGGAAACGATAATAGGGCTGTCAAATGTATCCTACGGAATGCCTGCGAGGTCATTTTTAAATGCAGCTATGCTTGCCAATGCAATTGGTGCGGGGTTGTCTGCGGTGATTGCAGACCCGACCGACAGAAGAATTATTGAAACTATTTATGCATCGCAGGTGCTTTTTTCTCGAGACATCAAAGGCAAATACTTTATCGAAAAGTTTTCAAACATTAAAAAGGACGATGAGGAAGAAGTTTTTTCGGAAACGCTGCGGGACGACATCCTTCGCGGAAATTCCGACTGGGTGCCGAAACACATCGATGAAGAGTTGAAAAATCTCGGCGACCCGCTGCGTGTAATGAACGAAATCGTTATTCCGGCAATTCAGCACATCGGCGAACTTTATGAACAGAGGAAAATTTTTCTTCCGCAGGTCATCGCATCGGCAGAGGCAACGGCAAAAGCACTTGAAATACTTCGTCCCAAAATGCCGAAGGGAAAAGGCAATAAGGGAAAGGTATTGCTGGCAACAGTTTATGGGGATGTGCACGACATTGGTAAAAATCTTGTCAGGGCATTGTTTGAGAGTTATGGATTTGTCGTCGTCGATGTGGGAAAGAATGTGAAGTCGGAAAAGATAATAGAAGCGCTGAAAGTGGAAAAATTTGACATAGTTGGCTTATCGGCGCTGATGACGACCACATTGTCTTCATTGAGACAAACAGTGAAAGACATAAAAAAGGAGTTTGGTGATGAATTTAAAATTATCGTTGGTGGAGCAGCTGTTACAGAAGAACTCGCAGAGGAAATCGGCGTTTACTATGCAAAGGATGCAATAGAAGCGGCTAAAATTGGGCGAAAACTCATTGAAAACAAATAATGTCTAAATATTTTTTCCGAAAAGATACTTCGCTGGATAAAATCGTTTTGATTGCCAAAAAAAATTGCCGGAGGCGGGACTTGAACCCGCACAGGCGTAAGCCCACTAGTCCCTCAAACTAGCGCGTCTGCCAATTCCGCCACCCCGGCGATTGATTTGACAAATAATATAAAAGTAGTATTTTTATGTCAAGAAAAATCGGAGGCAAAAATGCCAAATCGTGTGATGATGTTCATAGATGGAAGCAATTTATATCACGGAATAAAGGATATTCTCGGCAAAGTCAACATAGATTACAGATGTCTGGTGAAAAAACTTGTGGGGGATAGAGAACTTATTCGTGTCTATTATTACATTCCGATAATAAATCGCGATGAAGCCGAAGAACAATTTCGTGCGCAGCAGAGATTTTTAACATATCTGCAGGAAATCCCGTATTTTCAGGTAAAATATGGAAAACTCGTTCGTCAGGGGGAATTGCTCGTGGAAAAACGAACGGATGTTCAAATTGCGGTGGATATAGTGAGATATGCGGCGTTCAATTACTTCGATGTGTGTATTCTGATTAGCGGAGACAGAGACTTCTATCCCGCCCTCGACGCGGTGAAGGATATGGGAAAACAGGTGGAAGTCGCATTTTTTTCGCAGGAGACCGCCAATGAATTGCGTCAGTTCGGCGATGTCTTTATTGACTTAAAACCTCAATTTATAAAGGATTGCATCATTCATCGTGATGCGTTAATTGGCGATATAGACAGATTTTTATGATGGTGTGAGTTGTTCATCGGTTTAAATTCGATAGAGTATAATTCTTTGAAGAAGGTTTAATTGGATATGAATATCATAAGAAAACCCGCCTGGTTGAAACAGGATATGTATGTGACAAAAGCTCTTGGTAATGTCAGGCGAATTTTAAAAAACTATTCGCTTCACACTGTTTGTGAGGAGGCTCATTGTCCTAACAGGAATCGATGTTATGCAAGTGGTCAGGCGACATTTTTAATTATGGGAGATGTATGCACGAGAAATTGCCGATTTTGCGCAATATCCACCGGCAAACCTTTGCCGCTCGACCCTGACGAACCAGAGCGCTTATCTGATGCGGCAAGAAAATTAAATTTAAGATATGTAGTTATAACTTCCGTGACGAGAGATGATATTTCGGACGGTGGTGCTTCTCATTTTGCAAAGACCATTCGACAGATAAGGAAAAAACTGCCCGACGCCGGAATAGAAGTTCTGACGCCTGATTTCCTCGGAGATAAAGACGCGCTGGACATCGTGCTTTTTGAAAAGCCCGATGTATTCAATCACAATGTGGAAACCGTTCTACGATTATATCCATCTGTGCGTCCACAGGCGAACTATCAGCGTTCTCTTATGGTTTTACGATATGCGAAGGACAATTCAAGCAGTATTATAAAATCTGGTTTTATGCTGGGGCTTGGTGAAACAGAAGACGAAGTGTTTTCGCTACTTCGAGACCTGAAAAGTGCAGGTGTAGATGTAGTCACCATCGGACAATATTTGCAGCCGTCCGAAAGACATTTTCCGTTGAAAAGTTATGTTTCCCCGAAAAAATTTGAACAATATTCTAAATATGGCGAAGAGGAATTGGGTTTCAAGCGCGTCTTCGCGGGACCAATGGTGCGCAGTTCCTTTATCGCAGAGGATATCTGGAAGCAAATCAATGCTTAATTTATTTACAATATAAATTTATATTAACTTGAATTTCATAATGATATGAATATTATATGATAATATATTGGAAGATAAATC
>JAGHAI010000197.1 GCA_021161555.1 bacterium | reverse complement strand
CCTTAAACCTTCTATTCCGCTATGATTACGACAAAAAATTTGTGGAGATTTTGCAAGGCAAAAGTCGAGGTGGAGGAAATCGATTTGTCGAAAATGGAAAGAACTATAAAAAATCTTGTCCGAAAAGGTAAATTGAATAACTTAACCACCTATGGAACCTGAAATTTTTAAAAAATTGCAAGAAATTTTAACTGGCGATTTTGCGATATTGGGCATCGGCAATGCAATCCGCGGCGACGACGGATTTGGCACGCTGCTGGCGCAAAGATTATCGGAAAAATTTAGAAACACACGCCTATCGACAAGAATTTTTATAGGCGGACTGGCACCGGAAAATATGATGGGCAAAATTGCAAAAATAAACCCTGAAAAACTGCTAATTCTGGACGCAGTTGTATTCGGCGGAAAACCCGGCACCACAAAAATCTTCTCCGCCGAAGAACTATCATCCCCTTTTACGATGACCCACGGACCGACAAATTTTTCAATGATGAAACTCTTTCTGCCCAACACAGAAATTTCCGTGCTTGCAGTTCGACCCAAAAGTGTTAAATTGAAAGATGAAATGAGCGATGAAGTAAAAAGTTCGCTCGAAGAAATTTTTAAAATCATAGGCGAAATACTTTTAAAGGTGAAATGATTATGAAAGAAAAAATCATCGGCAGAGTGTGGGTAATCACCGACAGAGATGGCAAACCCATTGATGACATCGATACTGATATGATTTATCACAACAAGCATCTTGCCGTCGTCGATATTGGTGAAATGGCTCAATACGCGTTTGGCAATCTTGAAGGCTGGCAGGATTTTCCTAAAAAAGCGGAACGGGGAGACATTTTAATCGTCGGCAAGAATTTTGGCGCCGGTTCGTCGCGGCAGCACGCCGTCGATTGCTTCATCGCTCTGGGAATTTCAGCCATCGTGGGAGAAAGTTTTGGCGCTATCTATTACAGAAATGCCATAAATGCGGGGCTGCCAATATTCGTCGCGCCCAACATCGCTTCTTCCAGCATAAGGTCGGGAGATAAAATTGAAATAGACACAACAACGGGAAAAATATTCAACATCACCAGAAATACTGAGCTGCCACCCGCAAAACCGATGTCCGATGTGCAGAAAAAAATCATCGAAGCGGGCGGTTTGCTCGAACTGGCGGGCAAAGGATTTTAAACTTTTATATTCCGCTGGTGAGCAATTTTTATTGTATCCAAATTTATTGATGAAATTACGCTGATACAAATCGCGAATTTCGGAGAGGATGATTATGGCAGGAAACGGCAGAAAAGTTCTATTATCGGGAATGCAACCGACTGGTATGCTTCATCTTGGGAATTACGAAGGAGCGTTAAAAAATTGGGTGCGGCTGCAGAATTCGGGACAATATGAAATATACTACTGCATAGTTGACTGGCACGCTCTCACCACAGCATACGAAGACCCTTCGGAACTTGAAGAGCGGATATATCAAATTGCGGCGGATTACATCGCAGCGGGTCTCGACCCTGAAAAAGTCACCCTGTTCGTTCAATCCGATGTGAAACAACACGCAGAACTCCACCTGCTGCTTTCGATGATTGTTCCAATCCCCTGGCTCGAAAGAGTTCCCTCCTATAAGGAAAAGGTGGAAACACTCGGCCTCGACTCGTATGGTTTTCTGGGTTATCCTCTTCTTCAAACTGCGGATATAATAATCTATCGTGCAGATGCGGTTCCTGTGGGCAAAGACCAGCTTCCTCACCTCGAACTTGCAAGGGAAATCGTGCGGAGATTTAATTATTTCTACGGCGATGTCTTTCCCGAACCAGATGCGCTTTTATCCGAAGCGCCGTTCATCCCTGGAACGGACAACAGAAAGATGAGCAAGTCATACGATAACCACATCTGTATGGGCGACCCGCCCGATAGAATACAAAAGCGTGTAATGAGCTATTACACCGACGAGACGAAAATATATCGCGGCGATGCGGGACATCCGGATACCTGTCCGGTTTTCGCGCTGCTCAAAATATATGCGCCCGAAGAAACCGAAAAAATTAAATCTGAATGCGAAAGCGGAAGCAGGAATTGGGGCTGTGTCAAGTGCAAAAAACTCCTTGCGGAAATGCTCGTGGAAAAATTTGCCTCTTTCAGGAAAAAGCGCGAAGAGCTGCTCGCCGATAGGGAGCAACTGCGCAGGATATTAAGAGATGGCGCTGAAAAAGCGCGAGCCCGTGCAGAAGAAACGATGAAAATCGTCCGAAGGGCGATGAAAATGTGGAACGCAGGATAATGGAACTAAATTCAGAGGAAATACTGAAAAAAATCCTCACCCTTGCAAATTTTCTTGAATTTCTGGAAGAAAACAGGTTTAAGATAATATCATACCGCAGAGCGGTTCGTTCCATTCGGGAAAGCGGAAAAGATGTTATGGAACTATATCGTTCAGGCGAACTGAAGAAAATCGCTGGCGTCGGCGATGCGATTTTTAAAAAAATTGCAGAAATCATTGAAACCGGGAATCTGCGCAAATTGGACGAAGTGCGCAAAAATATACCGGAGAACATTTCAGAAATGCTGGAAAAGTTGCCAGTATCCGGCAAAAAAGTTCGATGCCTCGTCAATAACGGAATAGATAGTATTGATAAACTCCGCGACGCTGTGTCGTCGGGGCGTCTTGAAGAAATACCGGATTTCGGGAAAAAATCGGCGGAAAAGATAAAAAAGTTCTTTTCATAGTTTTCTGGAGGGGGAAATGCGTTATCTTATACTTCTGCTGTTATTATCATCTTTGCTTCTTTTTGCGGGGCAAATTTCCCGCATAGATTTGAACATACCAGAGGCAAAGGTGGACATTTATCGTTCCCACGGCGGCTTTTATGAATTGAGAATTGACGGTTTTGACAACTACGGACATTGTGGCGAGCCAAAACTTCCATACATCCACAGGAGAATTTCCATCGCCGGCAGATGGAAAATCGACGATGTCGAGGTGTTATATCAGCGGTGGAGCAATGAAAAAAAATTGCCCGATGGCGTGGTGCTCGTCCCCGTTGGAACACCGCATCCAATCAGCAGCGGAATTCCCGATGACTACATCCCGAATGAGCAAATCTATTCCGCAGATGAATATTTTCCGAAAAACTTTTTCTGCCGATGGCACTGTGGAAGCAGCAACGACTCCACCTATGTTTTTCTCAACATTCCACTGGTGAGATACAATGCGATTCGCGGAGAATACAGGATACTTATCGGTGCAAAAATTTCCATAAACGGGCGGAAAATAAATTACCGTATTCACAGTGATAAGAGCATTGCCTTTGACGACGAAAATATAATTCTGACTGTGCAATCACTTCATTCGGCTGCAGAATCTCTCGCCGCACTCCACGACGAATGGGGCATCTCCTCTGCAATAATCACAGCCGAAGAAATCGATACCACATATTCGGCGGCGGAATATCCTCCATATTGGGGTTTTCCCGATGCGATACCAATAGGCTTCTACATCACCGCCGATACTGAACTCGCTATGAAAATCGTCTCATTTTTGAGGGATTATACGGCGCATCCGTCCCTCCAATCGATAACAATACTGGGCGATGCAACGCAGATTCCTCCGAGTTATTATTTTCGCGACAGCACGGACCTCGCGTGGGGCGGAGATGAATTCGACGCATTCGTTCCGACAGATTTCTTCTATTCATCCCCCGACTACGATTGGGTGGCGAACTATGACATCGGCAGAATCCCTGTGTCGGAAGAATACACTGCAATTTTTGTCGTGGATAGACTTCGACGCTGGGTGGATGCGGCAACACCAGAACTTTTTAATAATATCCTGTTCGCTGCGGGAATGCCATTTTCCGATGTGTTCGACGGGGAACACACAACGATGCTCGCCTGCCGCGATGGATATATTGCCAATGCAGACCTGACCAAACTCTATGCAAGCCGCGGGGAATATTCCAAATCGAATTTCGATGAAGCATTCAGAGAAGACTATGGAATAGTTTACATCTTTGCTCACGGCAGTGGATACAGCGCCTATTTCGACGACGGCACAAACTGGAGCACTGAAGATGCAGATGCGCTGCCATATCGCGATTTTGCTCCAATTATGATGATGGGTTCCTGTCTGAACGGTATATATGATGGTGCGCTGGTCGGATGGGATAATGCACAATTTCCAAAAGTTCTCATTCCCGCTCCAGGAGGACCGATTGCTTTCTGGGGATGTTCCCGCACCGCATACAGTGCTCCCGACTATTACTTCAATGGTCCAGAAATCATCATAACTGAACCATATCATATGTCCCGATATAACTTCGATTTCATCGAAGCGCTGGGGACGAACAGACCCGACAATCCCGGGGAATGGGAAAACGCGACAAAGTTCTGGTATGCTGACGCTGTGGATATGACTTACTGGGCAGAACAGCGCAGTTTCCTTGAATATAATCTATTTGGAGACCCGGTCCTACCACTGCCCGACTACGATGGATTTGATTTTCCCGATATTCCAGGACTATCGTTTGACCCGCCCGCTTTTTTCAACAACGGCGATTTCGACAGTATGGCTGTGTTTCTAATCGATGACGATACTCTTCGTCCCACCGCGGATGGAGACGAAACTGCATATTCAATTCCAATGATAAACGACAAACCGCAGGCAGCTCATCTTCAAACGATGACTCTCTCATATCGTGACGAATTTCCCATTTATTTACCGGGCGGAGGGCGAAAATACTGCCTGACAACAGATTCGCCAAAGAATGTGGAGAAAAGATATTATTTCTACGCTGCTCCTGGGGATATATGTATTGATGGATACGATGATGATTGGAATTATCAAGATATTTCTTACTCCGCATTAGACCCACCAGATTTTGAACAAGATTGGCTCGACTTGAAACAACTTTATTTAACAGACGACGACAACTATTTATATATCGGTTTCACCACAGGAAATGCCTGGGACTATGACTATCTGTGGAATCAAAGAATTTTTGCCGTCGCGATAGATTATACATCGGGCGGATATTCTGGCGAACTAAGTGTTGACCAGGACCCGTTTGATACCTATGTCTGCTTTCGGTCGGATGTGTCACCGGATTTAATAGCAGGCGTAAACTGGTCTTATGGATATTTCGATTTTAAAGTTTGTCGGTGGGAATCCGATGAGTGGGCGGAAATTTCTTCCGAATGGGAAAATGGTTTTGCAGGCGCTTATGGAACTCCCTGGTATGCCAATGCGTTTGGTGAAATCGCCATACCGAAAACTTATCTAACGGATGCGGACAGCGTGAATCTCGTCGTATATTCCGCTTATGGAAGCGATGTTTCCCCTGCGCAGGACTGCGTCCCTTCTGATACCGCCACCTATTCTGCGCTGACCCTTGGCGCAAGCAATGCAAATCGTCTATCTGCATATTACCCATATCATTTCACCGCAGAAGTAAGCGATAAGTTCAGAAACACACCGCAGAAATTGTCGTCAATTTCAATTTCGCCAAATCCATTCAATTCCGTCTGCAGAATTGCCGTCGCCGGCGATGACAACTTTTCCCCCATCGGACTTAAAATATTCGATATCTCGGGCAATTTAATAACTGAAGGACAAATACTGCCTCATCAAAAACAATTTTTGTGGAATGCTAAAAACTTGCCTTCGGGAATATATTTTGTAAAATTTAGTGGTGAGAATTTCAATCATACTCGCAGGGCAATACTCGTGAGGTAATAAATGTATTACTTTGCCGTTGAAGGTGGGACAAGGCTTTCGGGTGAAATTTCTGTGGGCGCATCGAAGAATGCCGTTCTTCCGATGATTGCGGCGTCGCTTCTCGCAGACAGAGGCACAACTGTCCTCAAGAATGTTCCGAACAATGCCGATGTAAGGACAATGCTCGCAGTTATAAGTCAACTTGGCGCAGAAGTTGACTTTGATAAAAAATCACACAAGGTGACAATAGATGCCTCTCGAGTTAATTCCTACGAAGCGCCGTATGATTTGGTTAAAAAGATGCGTGCGAGTTTCCTCGTTATGGGACCCCTTCTCGCTCGATTTGGGGTTGCCAGAGTATCTCAGCCTGGCGGCTGTGCGATCGGCGCAAGGCCTGTTGACCAGCATATTAGAGGATTTCAAAAGCTCGGCGCTAAAATATCCGAAACACACGGATATACAGTGGCAAAGGCGAAGCGGCTTAGGGGAACTGTGCTCCACTTCGACAGACCCACGCACACGGGAACGGAAAATATTTTGATGTCAGCGGTTCTTGCGGAGGGAAAAACAGTAATTATCAACGCGGCGCAGGACCCGGAAGTGGTCGATTTATGCGAATTTTTAAAAAAAATGGGCGCAAAGATAGAAGGTGCAGGAACTTCGAGAATTACCATTCGCGGAGTTTCTTCACTTAAAGCGGTTGAACACAAACCCATCGGCGATAGATTGGAAGCGGGAACCTTTTTATTTGCGGCGGCTGCAACAGGTGGAAAGGTCAAGGTAAGAGGATGTCCGCCTGAACATCTTTCCGCTGTTTTGTTCAAACTTGAAGATATGGGAGCAAAAATAACGGGGGGCAGAAACTGGATTGAAATATCCGCCCCGAGAAGGTTGAAAAGCACAGATATAATCACCGACCCATATCCTGGTTTCCCCACCGACCTGCAGGCTCTGGCAATGGCTGCACTATCCATAGCGGAGGGGACAGGCGTAGTCTGGGAACGGATTTTCGAAAATCGATTCCTCCATGTGATGGAATTACAGCGACTTGGCGCAAATATAACCATTCTCGGCGACAGAGCTACAATCATCGGCGTGGATTCCCTGAGCGGAGCAAATGTTATGGCATCCGACATAAGAGCAGGTGCAGCACTGGTAATCGCAGCGATGTCGGCAAAGGGAAAGTCAAAAATCAGCCGCGTTTATCACATCGACAGGGGATACGAGCGACTTGAGAAAAAGCTGCAGAAACTCGGAGCAAAAATAAAACGAAAAGAAGAGTAAAAAAAGACCTTAAGCCAACTATGCCACAAAAATCAGACATATTTTTAAAAAGCGCCACAGCAGAAGAACGGCTCGCCGACGAAACGCTTCGTCCGAAAAAACTTTCGGAATTTGTTGGACAGGAAAAATTGAAGAAGAAGTTATCCACATACATAGACGCTGCAAAGGCGCGAGGCGAACCAATTGACCACATCATATTCTATGGACCACCAGGACTTGGAAAAACCACGCTTGCACACATTATCGCAAACGAAATCGGAGCGAACATTCGTGCCACAGCAGGACCAATTCTCGAAAGACCCGCCGACCTGGTGGGATTGCTGACATCCCTTGCCAGAGGCGACATACTTTTCATCGACGAAATACACAGGACGCCGAGAAATGTCGAGGAATTTCTTTATCCTGCTATGGAGGATTATTGTCTCGACATAGTCATCGATAAGGGACCCAATGCGCGCACCGTAAAGTTAAACCTCGAACATTTTACACTAATCGGTTCGACGACGCGCGCAGGTCTCATCACTGCGCCGCTTCGCTCTCGATTTGGCATCGTTGAAAGACTCGATTATTATTCTCCCGAAGAACTCCTCGACATAGTAATCCGTTCGGCGCGTATAATGGAAATAGACATCGAACGCGACGGCGCCCTTGAAATTGCCCGCCGCGCAAGGGGAACTCCGCGAATAGCAAATCGCATCTTGAGAAGAATTCGCGATTTCGCTCAGGTTCACGCCGATGGAATAATCACAGCCGATGTCGCGCAAGCTGCCCTCGATATGCTCGAAATCGATTCCGAAGGACTTGATGAAATGGATAAAAGAATCCTTTCGACTATTATAAAAAATTTTGCGGGCGGACCTGTTGGAATAAAGACGATTGCCGTTGCCGTCGGCGAGGACGAGGGAACTATTGAGGAACTTTACGAACCGTATCTCATCCAGCGCGGTTTTCTGGCTCGAACGCAGCGCGGAAGAATTGCTACAAAACTTGCATACAAACATCTCGGATTATCTATCATAACGGGAAACACACTCTTCGATTGAGGTGGTTTACGATGACGATTATCGCATATCTGTGAGGAACATTGCTATGGCAAAAATCGAACCTTTCGAAAAATACAGCGGGCGATATGAAGATTGGTTTTTGCGCAATGAATTTGCTTATCTTTCGGAAATTGAGGCGGTTAAAAAAATTCTGCCCGATGGATTGGGAGTGGAAATCGGGATTGGCAGCGGGAGATTTGCAATTCCGCTCGGTATAAATTTCGGCATAGACCCGTCGATGAAGATGCTCAAAACCGCATCACAGAACAAAAATTTACATCTTGCACTGGCTATTGCGGAAAAAATTCCATTAGCCGAAAACACTTTTGACTTCGCTCTGATGGTGACCACAATTTGCTTTGTGGACGATGTGGAAAAAACTTTTTCAGAAATAAAAAGGATATTGAAGAATGGCGGGCAAGTTATAATCGGTTTTGTTGACAGGGAAAGCGAAATCGGAAAATTTTATCAGGCGCATAAAGGGGAAAGTTTGTTCTACAATATCGCAGAATTTTTTTCGACGGATGAAGTCCTTCGCCATCTTGAAAATGCTGGTTTCGGCGATTTTCAATTGGTGCAGACTATATTTCGTCCCCTTTCTGAAATAGACAGCGTCGAACCTGTGCGCGATGGATACGGCGAAGGTTCGTTTGTCGTGGTAGGTGCAAAGAAACAGTAGAAATGGAGTGAAAAGATGATAGAAATCGACCCCAAAATCACGGTGGAAAACCTTGTGGAAAAATATCCTGCGGCGGTGAAATTTTTATCCAGGCGCGGGATTGTGTGTATAGTTTGCGGCGAACCCGCCTGGGGAACGCTGGAGGACATAGCAAGAAGCAAAGGAGTTGAAGACATAGAAGCGCTGGCAAAGGATTTGAGCGATTTCCTGAATGAAGCGCAGGAGAAAGGCGAATTGGACAGGCGATTCTGATGGAAAAATCTGCAAAAAATACGAAATCCGATTTTTTTCAGAAGACGCTTATCGTCGTCGGCGTGCTGACTGCGTTCTATCTTTTCGTCCGACTTATCGACCTATGGCTGCTCACTCTGCTCGCATTCATCGTCGCGATATTTTTATCGTTCTTCGTGGATTTCTTCCACCGCAGGCTGAAGGTATCCCGCCCCATCGGACTGCTGATTACGATTTTCATCCTGCTCGTCATATCAGTATTGTTCGTGCTTACGCTCGTCCCGATAATACTATCGCAGGGGCGTGTGGTTCTATCACAGCTGCCGAACATTGCGGAACAGATGCAGAACATCATAAATTCGCTTCTCGAAAAAATTGGCAGCAGGGCATATCTCGACATCGATTCTATTGCGGCACAGTTCTTCTCGCAGACGGGCGCGCTTATATCAAAAGGACTTTCGCTCGTCGGAGCTGGAATTCAATGGATATTGCAACTCGTTGTTCTCATCGTGATCGCGCTGTATTTTGCGACGCGTCCAATCGACGACCCAAAACCAATACTGCGCTGGTTTCCCATAACTGCACGACCGAAAACGGAACCGATTATCCGAAGGATTGTGCAAAAACTACGCTCGTGGCTGATTGGACAACTCTTTTCGATGACGACAATAGCGATATTTTATTCAGTCGGGCTTTCGATAATTGGCGTTCCCAATGCCCTTTTCTTCGGTATTCTCGCGGGAATTTTGTGCTTCGTTCCATATCTCGGACCTCCTGCTTCGACAATAGGACCGCTTATGTTCGCCCTCGCAAATTCCCCCGTAAAAGCAATTTGGGTGATAATTCTCTACATCGGCAGCCAGACAATCGAAAGTTATTTCCTCACCCCGATGGTGATGCAACGCCAGGTGAAGCTGCACCCTGTTGCAACGATACTTTCGATAATGGCGATGGGCGAACTATTCGGCATTCTCGGGATTGCCGTCGCCGTCCCCGTCGTGGCGACACTTCAATTTCTTGCGGAAGAACTATATCTCAAAGAAATCGTTGGTGATGACGCAAAAATCAGCGCCAGTTAGACATTTTTAAATAACTTCGATGAACTCACAACATAAGTAAAATGTGCAGGAAAAAAAATGACGACGCGTGAGTATTTTTTGCTTGAAATATTGAGAAAAAATTATTATGATATAACAAAAAGGAGAAAAAATAGTAGAGAGACAGGGCATTCCAGCATCGCCTGCGCCTGCCGACTGGAAACCTGTATCGTGGGATACTATAAAAACGCTGGGCGAACCGTTCTTCGAACCCTGTCGGCTATTGAAAAGTAAATGAGACTTTTTTGTAAATATCGAAGTTATGTGTAACCTGGCGGTACAGCTTGAAAAGAAAGATTGTTAAAAAGTTAAAAATGTCTACTAAAGATGCATATAAAGTGAGGAAACCGTGGTCAATTTCAACGACTGTTAGAAATCCTGGAAGATTAAGAGATTTTCTAAAAGTTTTAAAACAGCTTAAAGATAAAGATTTTACAAAGAAAAATCAAATAAAATACCAAATTCTTTTAATCAAAGAAGGACTTTATAAACCCAATAATATTCCTCAAAAATATCAAAAATATTACGATAATCCTACCCTTGAGATTCCTTTTTCTGTGGCTAAAGATATTTTTGAATATCAAGACTACGA
>JAGHAI010000203.1 GCA_021161555.1 bacterium | reverse complement strand
CTCTAATAGCTGAGCGATTGTTTCTCGCGGAGTTTTTCCTCTCTTTAATTCTATAACTACCGTATTTCCACTTTTATCAATACCCAATAAATCTATAAATGTATTCAGATTTGTAGTAACCTGTCGACCAATTATAAGAACATTACTTCCTTCAAAAAAATATTCAGGATTATTCTCAAGCAAAACTTCCAAATCTGTTTCCTGCTTGATTTTTTTGAAGTCATATTCTTTATACGAAATAAGTTTTCCACTTTTATTGATGGTAAACAGTTTCATTTTTTCATCTCCTAAATTGGTAATTGCACATAACTCGTTCTTATCCGCACTTTTGGTGCTGATATGATTCAATTTCCCATTTCTTCTATTTCGCTGGACAAATTTATGACTTGCAATATTTTCAAAGATTTTTATAATGATTAAAATATTTTTAAAAGCAAATTGAAATTTTATTAAAAAAAGACAAGGAGAAATTATGCACAGGGCAGCGTTGTTCTTCACTTTAATTTTGTTTGCTTGGGTATCAATATTTGCATCGCCGATAATGGTTCCGCTCGATGCATACAAAAACGCTGTGAACAGCGGAAATCCCAGTTCAATTCTCCCATATCTCGCGGATAGCTTTGAATATCTCGGAACAAAAGTTCCCCTTTCTGTGAACATATTGAAAAAGATGATTTATCTCGCACCATACACGATAAATTCCTTTGAGAATGTGAAGACCACGCCCGAGGAAGGTATTCTCCGCGTTGACTTCGATGCCATAGTGTCCATATTCGACCTGAACGACACAATTCCGATGGCATTTCTCCTCAAAGAATGCGACGGTTTCTGGAAGCTTTACGCTGTCGTTGAACCTTCTGCGGAACGGTCATCTCGAACACGCAGTATAATCGGCGCCATATCGACGCCTATGATAGTTGATAGAGGTAAAATTTTCGTGGATGTCGATTTTGGCGACGGACAGCGCAGAAAAATGGTAATCCACAACGCCCGTCCGAAAACAATTATTTCGCAGAAATTTGCCGATGAACTCGGCGTAGAAAATGGAAAAATCGAAAAACTTTCGCTTTGCGGAATTACAAAAGAGGATTTTCCTGTGGATGTCGGAGACATAGATGTTGAGCGCGTTGGGAGAGACGATGTCGTCGGAGCGCTTGGCGGCGATTTTTTTGGAAATTTGACGATACTCATCGACAATACGGATAAAAAAATATCGCTCATCGACAGGGACAGCGACGGGAAATACACCGTTCCACTGGATAGATTTGGCATCGGCAAAAATGCGAAATTTGAGACAAATTTTCTGGGGGATAATCCATTTCCAATGATTTCTGTGGATTTAGGTCTCGGCTTTGAAGCCCCGATGGTGCTGGACGCAAGTTTTTCTGAAATTGTTCTGTTTTCCAGTTTCTTCAAGGAAGCGCCAGGGCTGAAGATGGACGAGGAAATGCGCGATTTTATCGCTCAGCATCCAGGACGAATTTTTACTCATAAATATATTGCCGTTGGAAAGGTCAGAAAGGACAGGGTAAATTCGAAGATTTCTGGCACGAGTTCCATATGCGGATACGAATTCCCCGAAGGCACGGCTGGAATTATCGGCATTTCGTTCTTCGACGGCGAAAAAATCGTGATTGATAATAAGAACAAAAAACTTTCTGTGTATTGAACTATCAATTCAAAAAACGCCCCACCAACATAAAACATCGACATTTTATGCAGAATCGAGCATCGGAGGATTTTATGCACTCGGAAGAAATACGAAACATATTTCTGAAATATTTTGAGGGACTAAATCATACCATAGTTTCTTCTTCGCCAGTGGTTCCCGCGAACGACCCGACACTGCTTTTCATAAATGCGGGGATGAATCAATTTAAGGATATTTTCACAGGGGAAGTTCCCTGTCCATACAATCCGCCGAGAGCGGCATCTGTGCAGAAGTGCATTCGCGTATCGGGGAAACACAATGACCTTGAAGAAGTCGGGCGTGATGGATGGCATCACACATTTTTTGAAATGCTCGGAAACTGGTCTTTCGGAGATTACTTCAAACAGGAAGCGATAATCTGGGCGTGGAAATTTCTCACGGAAAACTTAAAAATTCCCGAATCCCGTCTCTGGGCGGCAGTTCACGAAAGCGACGACGAATCTGCTGAGATATGGGAAAAGGAAATCGGGCTTCCCACCGAAAAGATTGTCCGCTGTGGGGATAAGGATAATTTCTGGGAGATGGCGGATACGGGACCCTGCGGTCCGACTACGGAAATACACTACGATTGGGGAGAAAACATCGACCCCGATGGTTTGCCAAATTCATCCCCGCGCTTTGTCGAAGTGTGGAACATCGTGTTTATGCAATACTTTCGCGACGAGAAGGGCGAACTTTCTCCTCTTCCCGCTAAAAATGTCGATACGGGAATGGGCTTTGAACGCCTCGTCGCCGTGATGCAGGGGACTCGCGATAATTACGAAACCGATATATTTGCCCCGATAACCGATAGAATTTCCGACATAAGCGGATACGAATACGGCGACGGCGAAGATGTCAAAGTCGCGTTTCGGGTTCTCTCCGACCACATCAGGGCGCTCGTCTTCGCAATTGCCGACGGCGCAATGCCAGGCAATACGGGAAGAGGCTATGTTTTGAGGAGAATTTTACGAAGGGCAGCACGATTTTCAAGGAATATCGGCATCCACAATCCAATTCTATGGCGGCTCGTCTCCCCAGTTGTCGATAAGATGGGAAACTTTTATCCCGAAATCGTGGAACGCTCGAACATCATAACCCAGGTAATTCGCTCGGAGGAGGAAAGATTTGGAAAAACTCTCGATTATGGAATAGAACTCTTCAACAAAATTGCCGATAAACTTGAACGGAGCGGAGAGAAGACAATATCGGGCGAAGATGCCTTCAAACTATATGACACTTATGGTTTTCCGCTCGACCTCACGCAACTGATGGCGTCTGAGCGGGGGCTTGATGTTGACACCGATAGTTTTGAAAAATTTATGGAGGAGCAGCGCCGCAGAGCGAGGGCAGCGGGAGCATTTGATGTCGTTCACGAAAAAAAGATGGATTTTGAAAGAATTACACAGGGCGAGGATAGTTATTCTCTGTGCTACGAGACCGAAGTTGCCGAAGCGGAAGTCCGATTGGTTCGCCGACAGGACGACAGAATAGAAATCGTTCTTTCGCACACACCTTTTTATGCGGAATCTGGCGGACAGGTCGGCGATAGGGGAACAATCAAGGGCGAGACTTTTTCCCTGACCGTGAACGATACACAAAGAGAAGGGGAACACATCGTTCACATCTGCGAGGATATTGAACATATTGAGCGTATAATTTCCGCAATACACGAAAATCCCACTGTCACCGCCGAAGTTGACCACGAGAGAAGAAAAGCCATTCGCAGAAATCACACTGCGACACATCTGCTTCATAAAGCGCTTCGATTGGTGCTTGGCGACCACATAAGGCAGGCGGGTTCGCTTGTCGCACCCGATAGATTGAGATTTGACTATACACATTTTGAAGCACCTACTGAAGCGCAGTTGTCCGAGGTGGAGCGCATCGTCAATGATGTAGTATTGAAAAATATTCCCGTGAAAACCGAAGTTCTCAAATATGACGATGCGATAAAATCAGGTGCAACCGCTCTATTTGGAGAAAAATATGGCGATGTCGTCAGAATGGTTTCCGTCGGCGATTTTTCAAAAGAGCTGTGCGGTGGAACTCACGCTTCACGAACGGGAGATATTGGATTATTTCTCATTGTGAACGAGGAAAACATCGGTTCTGGTATGAGGAGAATTGAGGCGATAACGGGCGAGAGCGCCGTGAATTATGTGCAGAAAATAATGAAAAACTGGCGGCAGATGGAAAAACAGTTCATAGCAAAGGGGGACGAAGTTTTTAAAAAAATTCGCCAGATGGAAGACGAAATGTCGAAGTTGCGCAGGGAACAGACGAAACTTGGCGAGAAAAAAGCTGATGAAATTGCGGAAAAACTGCTTTTAGAAGCCGCATCGATAGATGATGGAAAGTTGATTGTGGAATCGGTTTCCATCAGCAACAGGAATATGCTTGTGGATATAATGACGGCGCTTGAAAGGAAATTTTCTTCGGGTGTAATTCTTCTTGGAGCTCGCCTCTCCGATGATAAAGTCGCGTTTATATGTCGTGTTTCCCCTGATTTTGTGCAGAAATATGGAATCAGAGCGGGTGAGATAGTTAGAAAAGTTGCGGAAATAACAGGCGGCAGCGGCGGCGGTCGCCCCGATTTTGCACAGGCTGGCGGAAAACAGCCCCAAAAACTGAATGAGGCAATGGAGTTTGCACGAAAAAATATCGCCCATCAAATTGCAAAATAATATCTATTATAATCGAAAGCGGGGAAAAATTATTTTCTCTATCCTCTAACTCCTTTCTCCCCGAGGAGAAAGGGATGACGCGACGGTCTGGGTTGGGAGCAAAGGGGAAAGTCCTTCTCCCTCGGGAGAAGGATATAGGATGAGGGGCTCATTCATCTGGCAACCCGACAAATCGATTCCATCGGGGATATATTTAATTAGAGCCAAAATCGGCGGTAAGATGACAAAAAAGAAAATTTTCCCTTGAAATAGATTTCTTGTATTCATATAATTGGATAGG
>JAGHAI010000159.1 GCA_021161555.1 bacterium | reverse complement strand
TTTTTGTGCAAAAAAAATATTTTCGATTAAATTGAGAAAAATATAACAAAAGGGGGATATATGCTAAAGAACTTTGCAGAAATTCTCGAAAGGGCAAAGACATCTCATCGCCGCAACCTCGCCGTCGCCGATGCAGCAGGAGATGCAGTCATCGAAGCGCTGGCAGAAGCAGAAAATATGGGAATTATAAAGCCATATTTAGTTGGAGACGCCGAAAAAATCGAACCACTTGCGAAAAAGTATAACCTCGCTGAATACGAGATAATCAACGCAATCGAACCTGAAGAAATCGCCCAAAAGACAGTCTCCCTCGGCAGAGAAGGAAAATGCGATATGCTGATGAAGGGGAAACTTTCTACGCCAATTCTTCTGAAAGCAGTCCTCGACAGGGAAAACGGGCTGAGAACTGGAAATCTCCTCTCTCACATTGCCATAATGGAAGTGGAAAAATATCCGAAGCTGATGATTATAACCGACGGCGGAATGGTAATTCAGCCCGATTTAGAGCAGCGAATTCAAATAATTTCCAATGCGGAAATCGTGGCAAAAAAATTTGGCATAGAAAAGCCGAAAGCGGTCGGTCTTGCGGCAATAGAAAAGGTAACCCCCGATATGCCTGAAACCGTTGATGCGGAAAAATTGACGAAAATGTCTCAAAATGGCGAACTCGGGGATGTCATCTTCGAAGGACCGCTTGCAATGGATGTCGTGCTATCGAAGGACGCCGCAAAAATCAAAAAAATAGAAACGCAGATGGCAGAAGATGCCGACATATTCCTCGTTCCCAACATCGCCTGCGGAAATATATTTGCAAAGGCTCTCATCTACCTCGCCGATGCAAAAATTGGCGGCATCGTTATGGGAGCAAAACTGCCGATTGTCCTGCTGTCCCGTTCCGATACCGCACAGACGAAACTCAATTCAATCGCAATCGGATGCGTGGTGAGCTAATTGACATTCCAGAATCCGGGGAAAATCTTCTTTGTGAGGTTCTAGTAAATTTAAGTTGTGTAAAAACAATTGCGGAAAGAAGGTTTTGGATTGTATTTCAAAGAGCTAATCCCAATAACCTTAAACCTTCCATTCCGTTGTGATTACGATAAAATATTTGTGGAGATTTCGCAAGGCAAAACTCGAGATGGAGGAAATTGATTTGTCGAAACATTCTATATTTTTAGTAGTTTCGCCTGACAGCGGTGGAATCGCAGATAGAAGCAGAAAAAACATAAAACCCAGCACACAAGGAAAAAATATTTAAAATACCTGAATTTGCTCGCTATCGACTCATTCCATTAACCAACTTTTTCTAACAAGAACCAAAATTTTAAGCTTCTCATAAATTTTTTGGGTATTTGGACAATTCAAAGTTATTTGTGCTTTTTCGCTGAAAAATTGAGATTATCTCGCAGAATGTATGGCATCGGCAAAGTCTTTTAGCATAGACAGATTTTCGTATTTTTCAAAAAAGTTTCCAATCACAACGACATCGGCGAATTTTGCCCTGCTCTCCGCTTCCTTCGGGGAACGGATTCCGCCACCGACGATGAGCGGAATTTCGATATTTTTAGCGACTTCTTCGACGATTTCCACTGGAACAGGGTTTTTCGCGCCGCTCCCTCCTTCAAGAAATACAGCGTGCATACCCATAAATTGCGCCGCAAGAGCGTGAGCAACGGCTATATCGGGCTTGTTTCTCGGCAATGGCGGTGTGGTCGAAAAGAAACTTACCGATGTAAGTTCTCCCGATTCCACAAGCAGATATCCCGTTGGAATTACTGGCATTTTTATTTCACGGATTGTATTTGCCGCCAGAACCTGCTCGTCCACCAACCAGCGCGGATTGCGAGACGACAGAAATGTTAGAAATAGAATTGCGTCTGCGTTGGAAGCGATTTGCCCTCGCCCACCTGGAAAAATAATAACTGGCAGTTCACAATTTTCTTTCAGCACCGAAATGGCATTTTCGAGCGATTTTTGCATCAGTATGCTCGACCCCACAAGAATTGCATCCACTCCGGATTTTTGCGCAGAATCCGCCAGTGAAATCAATTCGTCGCTCGAAACGCGGTCAGGGTCAACCAGAAGCCAGAAATATTTTTCTTCATTGTGAACGAAGAAGGGCGAAGAAATTTTTTTGATAAATTCGTTCATAGCAAATGCAATCTTCCGTCAGGGAATGTATTTTTTCAATCCATACTTTTCAATCTTTCGATACAGCGTCGAAAGGTCAATTCCCAGCAACCTCGCCGTCTCGCTCTTGTTAAATCCAGTCTGCGTGAGCGTCCAGAAGATGTATGCCTTTTCTATTTCGGATATGGGCAAAATTTTTGGCAATATTTTTCCCTTTTCTTCGGGTTCAGAAATTTCGGCAGATTTTTCCTTCTGCTCCCTTATGTATGACGGAAGGTGCTTTGGTTCGATTGTATCCTTGTCGCACAGCAGAACTGCGCGTTCCAGAACATTTTCCAGTTCGCGAACATTTCCTTCCCATCTCGCATTGAGCAGCAATTCGGCGGCTTCGCTCGAAAGTTTTTTCGCTTCAGTTTTCCCGCGAGCGGCAATGTTATTCAATATAGAATTTGCGATTGGCAGTATGTCATCGCGCCTTTCGCGAAGCGGCGGAATGTGTATGTTCAAAACATTGAGTCGATAGAACAGGTCCTGTCGGAATTTTTGTTCATCGACCATTTTCTTCAAGTCTCTGTTCGTAGCAGCGATTAGTCGAACATCGACTTTTTCCGATTTCGTGGCGCCGAGCGGTGTAATTTCGTTCGTCTCAATAACTCGCAGCAACTTTGCCTGTATGGCGATGCTCATTTCCCCGACTTCATCCAGAAAAAAGGTTCCGCCAGAAGAAACTTTTAAAAGTCCATCCTTGTTTTTGTTTGCGCCGGTGAAAGCACCCTTTACATATCCAAAGAGTTCGCTTTCGAGCAGTGTTTCAGGAAGCGCAGCGCAGTTTATTGTGACGAAGGGGCCGTCGCTCCTGTCGCTGAGCTCGTGTATTGCACGGGCGAGAAGTTCCTTTCCCGTGCCGCTTTCACCAGTGAGCAAAACTATGCTGTCCGTTGGTGCAATTCTTCTCACAAGTTCCTTCACTTTTCTCGCTTCGGGGCTGTTCCCGATGAACTTTTCAAGCCCCGTTCTGCTTTTTATGGAACGGCGCAGAATTCTATTTTCCCTGCGCAGAGCGGTAGTTTCAAGTGCCCTTTTAACCGTGAACTTGATGTTGTCGAGTTGAAATGGCTTTGTGATGTAATCGAATGCTCCCTGTCTCAGTGCTTCAACGGCGCTGGATAGCGATGCATACGCAGTAATGAGGATTACAGGAATATCGGGGTCGAATTTTTTTACATCTCTCAGCAGGGCAAGTCCATCTGTTTCGGGCATCATTATATCTGCTATTATCACATCGTAGGGTTCAAGTTCCAGGTGGCGCATAGCTTCCTTATAGCTCTGCGCAGTTTGAACCCAATAGCCCTCTTCGGAAAGCATTATTTCCAGCAGCTGGCAGATGCTTTCCTCGTCGTCCACGACCAATATGTGTTGCTGAGCTGTTGACATATTTATATCGACTAAAGTTAAAATAAACACTATTCTGTAACTCAGTCAACATAAATCACCGAATAAGTGTGAATATTTTTTAAGAATTTCATATCGATGTTTGAAATAGACTGCGGGCATTTCAGAAATATCTTGCATAGATTATTTATATGGATATTTTTATCAAAATAAGTTGAATCTCAAGGAGGCATATATGCGCAGGGCGATGTTATTATCTGTATTTCTGTTTGTCTTTGCGGTCTCATTTGGCAGGGAGATGAAAATCGTCTATTTCGATTCCGAAAAATTGCGCGAGGAATGGGATGATTGGAAAGATGCCCAGGCGAAGTTCGACCAGGATGTTGTAAAGTGGCAGGAACAGGCGAAGAATATGGAAGACAGCCTTGCTGCGATGATGGAGGAATATCAGCGCCAGCAGTTGCTTCTTTCCGACGATAAGCGTCAGGAAAAGGAGATGCTTATACAACAAAAGCAGCGGGAATATCAGGAATTTCTATCGTCTATTTTTGGAGATAACGGCAAGGCGGCGCAGAGAAACGCGGAACTCACCGCACCGCTGTATGATAAGATAAATGCCGCTCTGTCGAAACTGGCAGATAGAGATGGGTATTCTATAATTTTCGATGCTGCATCGAGTGGCATCGCATATATCGACCCTTCGCTCGACATAACAGAGGATTTGCTAAAAGAATTGCAGATGCAGTGAGCGGGAAAGACGATGAAACTTTCCGAACTTTCAAGAAAACTTGGTCTTCGTTTGGTTGGCGACGGTGATATCGACATAGTTGCGCCGGCATCGCTGAAAAACGCTAACGCAAATAACATTTCGTTTTTTCACAACAGGCGGTATAAAAATCAGCTGCTCGAAACCAGCGCTGGCGCCGTGATATTGAAGAAAAAGGATTTTTTCAGTGGCGCACAATTTTCCGCACTGATTTCGGAAAATCCTCTGGATGATTTCCGAAAATGCGTGGAAATATTTTTCCCGAAAGTTGACAGAAAAGCGGAAATATCTAAAAAAGCCTCCATCCATCCAGATGCCTATATCGGCAAAAGTGTTCGAATAGAAGATTTCGTCGTCGTGGGGAAAAATTCGCGCATAGGTGATGGAACTTTGCTCGGCGCGGGAACCGTCGTCGGCGAGGATGTGATAATTGGCAAAAATTGTATCCTGTATCCGCGTGTGGTCATATATGATGGTGTGCAGTTGGGAAATAATGTCATCGTTCATTCTGGTGCAGTTCTCGGTTCCGATGGCTTTGGATATTCCAGAACTGACGACGGAGTTTTCCACAAGATACCGCAGATTGGTGGTCTCGTCATCGAAGACGATGTGGAAATTGGCGCGAACACGACGATAGACAGAGGTGCGCTCGAAAATACTATCATCGGAAAAGGAACGAAGATAGACAATCTCGTTCAGATTGGTCATAATGTGATTGTCGGAGAAAATTGCGCATTTGCGGGGCAGGCTGGCATCGCGGGCAGTTGTATCGTCGGCAATCGTGTTCTTCTTGGTGGGCAAGCTGGTCTTGCAGGACATCTCACCCTGGGCGACGATGTCGTCGTATATGCACAATCCGGCGTCGATAAGTCGTTTGAACAGGGGACAGTTTTGCTCGGCTCTCCGGCTCGTCCGGCAAAAATCACGATGAAACAACTCGCTGCCCTCGCCAGATTGCCAGATATTATAAAAAATATGAAAAAATAAGTTGATTTTCAACTAAATCGTTTTAATTATATTAAAATAGATTTGCTTTGTTGAACGATGTCGAGTTTTTTATAAAAAAAGTGAAAAATTGGTCAGGAGGATATTATGGGAAGGCAGAAGAAATTTTTACTCGTGGCGTTGATTACTCTTCTTGTTGGACTTTTAATTTCCCAGGAAAAAACAGGACCCAGAATTTCCATAGATGAACCGAACTTTAATTTTGGGTTTGCGCCGGAAGGGTCTTTTATGGTTCATCAGTATATAATAAGGAATATCGGCGATGAACCTCTGCAGATAAAGCGGGTTAGAACCACCTGCGGATGTGCTTCTGCACCGGTGAAGAAAAATCTGCTTCAACCCAATGAATCGACAGTTGTCACATTGATATTCAACAGCACCAGATATTTTCACAAGACATCCAAGGCGGCAATAATTTCGACGAACGACCCCACGAGACCTTCGGAAAAGATAACATTTATCGCCGATATGGATACTGTTAAGGAAAGAGCGATAATTGTTGAACCTAAAAAGATAAATGTCGGGAAAGGAACGGAGTTCAAACGGCACAATAAGGCGGAAGTGAAGAACATATCAAATGCTCCCGTTTCCGTACAGGTTATCGATTATTACGCCGAATTTCTCGATGAACCAAAACTTTCTGCTATGACGATTGAACCTGGTGGGAAGATAGATATCGAAGTTTCGATAAACAAGAAGATACCTGGCGATGAAGTTATAAGGGCATCCTTCACTATTGCGGCGATGGATAATTCAGGTAAGGAATTGACACGAATAACTGTTCCAGTTTTCGGGGGAGGTGAATAAGTAATTGATTTACAATATAGTTAATTATGCGAGGCAGAAATGTTCTGCCTCTTTTCATTGCCAGGTTCTTACATAACCTTTCTGGAGATATATTCTCTTATGAGTTCGCGGTGTATGAAAATAATCGTATTTCTGCTGTTCATCCTCACATTTGCTGGCGCTTCCCCTGTGGAGGTGGAATTTTTCTACTCCAAGTATTGTGAGCATTGTCAGACGATAATGAACGATTTTCTGCCTCAATATATGGAACAGTATAAGGGGAAGGTGAAATTTGTATTCTACGAAGTTGAGGATAATCTCGACAACTACGAAAAACTTCTTGCCCGTGAGGCAAAGGCTGGGGATACGGACAATGAACTTCCTGTGATATTCATCGGAAATAGCGTTCTCGGCGGGGACGAGGAAATACATAAATATTTCTTGAAGGAATTGAAAAAAGCTCTTTCGGGTGAAAAACTGGCGCAGGCGATAAAACCAAAAGATACCACGAAGACGATTGTTGTCGAAACTACTGTTGTATCTCAAAAGGAAACGACTTCTGTGCCTGCGGAAAGCATTTCTGCCGCCGTTCAGGGAACTGTTTATGCGATGTTCTTTCTCAAAAAAGGGTGCAGTCATTGCGACAGGATAAACCACGACCTTAAACTCCTCGAGAGGAATGCACCAGAAAACTTTGGCGTTGTTTTCGTATATAAAACTTACGATATTGCCGACCCGAAAAGCAAGTTGATGCACGAAGTCCTGTGCGAACTGAACAATGTGGATTATGTGTACAGAATGGCTACACCTGCTGTATTTTTCGACGGTGTGGCGCAGATTTATGGATATACAGAATTGAATTATTTCTCTCTGGTCGAAGCGCTGAAGAAATTCCCCGATGGAAGCAGAAAACTGTGGGACACAATCACCGATGAGGAACTCGCCGATGCGGAAAATCGCATCGCCACGAGATTTTCAAAGTTCAACATAGCGCCAATTATTTTTGCAGGATTGCTGGATGGAATAAATCCCTGCGCATTTGGAGCACTTATATTCTTCATAACATTTCTCACAATTGCGGAGAGAAAGAGAGGTGAAATTCTTCTCGTCGGCATCGCATATACGATTGCCGTATTTCTGACATATTATTCCGTGGGCGCTGGATTTTTAGGATTTTTAGCATCGCTGCCCATCTTTCAGGTGATAGCAAGGTGGGTGTATATTTTCACGGGTGTGCTTGCCGTAGGTCTTGGCATATTCTCCATCGTTGATTTTGTGAAGGCAAAGCGGGGAAAATTGAAGGATATGACACTGCAACTCCCCGATAAGTTAAAGAAGAAAATCCACAGGATAATCATCACCGAAAATGAACCTCGCACGAAGCGAAATTTCATCCTCGCCGCGTTCATAACTGGTTTTTTCGTCAGTCTGCTCGAATTAGCCTGCACGGGTCAGGTCTATCTGCCGACGATTATTTATGTTCTCGGTATTCCTGGATTGAGAATGAAGGCTCACCTCTATCTGTTGCTCTATAACTTTATGTTCATTGTTCCGCTGCTTTTCATCTTTATGATAACATATTTCGGCACTACTTCTGAACAGTTGAACCTCTTCCTTAAAAGACACACCGCGATGATAAAATTGCTGACCGCTGCGATGTTCTTCGGAATGGCGGCATTGCTGTGGCGCTCAATTCTCGTCGGATGATTCCTGAAAAATTTTATCCCTATATGGAATGGAACAGGGCACGATAGGTCAAAAAGATGCTGATTTGTTCAGGATGATTGTGGACTGAATACACACACCCGCTGTATTCCTGCCATATCTTTTATGAATTTCGCCCCGCGAATTTTGTTTTTTTTCAAAATCATCTCGGTTTTTTCCCTTTGACCGTATCCAAATTCAAGGGCGACAAGTCTTCTGGAAAGCACAGTTGACTGTTCGATGAGTTTTTTTATAAAATGGAGACCGTCTTCGCCGCCTTCAAGGGCTATACGAGGTTCGTTCAATACCTCCGCAGAAAGACGAAAAATTTCCCCCGATGGGATATATGGCGGATTTGATACGATGAAATCTATGCTTTTTATAGGCTGCAATATATCGCACTGCAGGGGAACAAATCTTTCAGCGACATCGTGAATTTTTGCATTTCGCATCGCCACATCCAGAGCGGGGCGGGATATATCCGTTCCGAAAATCGTCCAGTTTTTTCGATTTTTAAGGAGCGAAATGGCGACCGCTCCACTGCCAGTGCCAACATCCACGCCGACAAGTCTTTCGTCGGGCAGATTCGACAATGTTACTTCGACGAGCATTTCCGTTTCGGGACGCGGCACGAGAACATTCTCATCTATGTAAAAATCCAGCCCGAAAAATTCACATTTTTTCAGTATGTATGCCAGCGGTTTTCTCGTCTTACAGCGGATTTTTAAAAAATATTCAACCCGCGAAATTGCCGCACCGTCAATTCGATTTGATAGAAGTCTTGCTTCCGCCTCGCCAGGCGAAATTTTTAAAATGTGAGATAGAATAATAAAAATTTCTCTTGAGGCGTCGGAAATCCCGCAACTGGAAAGAGTTTTGATGGAGTTTTGTATCCAAGGAGAATTCATTTTCTTGTATTAAATTACAAAGTCGAAATTGAGTCCCAAGAATTATTTTAATATTTTTATAATAAACTTGAGCACAAAATTTGAG
>JAGHAI010000220.1 GCA_021161555.1 bacterium | reverse complement strand
CTAATAGACCAACTTTCCCTTGCGAAAAATTATAATTGTGTTATCTACTGAAAAAACGATGAACTTAACCTTTACTATCTTAAATTATGAAACATTCACTCAAACATTACTTTGAATTTATAATTTTAAAAATCCTGATTTTAAAACTCCGCATTCTTCCATACCGATTTGCCGTCAAACTTGGCGGATTTATTGGAAGAATGCTGTGGCATCTGGGCATAAGGAGAAAAGTATCGCGCAAAAATTTCTCGCTCTGTTTCCCTGAAATTTCCTCAGACGAACGGGACAAAATTTTAAAAAAATCCTACGACTACTTCTGCCGCTCCGTCGTGGAATATTCTCTGCTCAACAAAATTAAGAACAGAATTTTCGATTATGTGAAGCTCGACGGCAGAGAAGTCCTCGACGGCTTAAAATCTCATAACCTCGGGGCAATTCTTGTAACAGGGCATTTCGGCAGCTGGGAACTTTTCGGCGCTGCGCTTTCCTGTGCTGGATATGGAATAGATTTTCTCGTCGGCACGCAGAAAAATCTTCTGGTCGATAGACTGATGAACAAGATGCGCGAACAGATGGGCATTGGAATAATCCACATTGGCATTGCCGCTCGCGGGGTATTGAAAGCTCTGAAATCGAAGAGAATGGTCGCTATGCTTTCGGACCAGGATGCCGGGAAGTCCGGTATTGTGGTGAACTTTTTCGGTCATCCTGCTTCGACGCCTGCGGGAGCAGCAATATTCGCATTGAAAACAAAGTGTCCAATCGTAGCAGGATACATCGTGCGACAGGATGATGGAATACACCATATAGGCTATGTCAGAAAAGTCGCTCCGCCAGAGCCATCGGGCGAGGACGAAAAAGATGTCCATAGACTGACACAGTTTTTCACAGAAATCCTCGAAGAAGGCATTAGAAAACACCCCGAACAATATTTCTGGGCTCATAGAAGATTTAAAACTACTATTAAATACTGATTTATCTTTAATAATACTCACTCACGCAGGCATTTCAATTATAAATCTCACTCCATCCGCTTCGTTCTTCACGAAAATTTTTCCGCCGTGAGCGTCAATGATACGATAGGCATAAAACAATCCCATTCCCGTGCCGTTGCTCTTTCCACTGTGGAAAGGTTCGAATATCCTATCTATAACATCCTCCGGAATTCTACTTCCGCTGTTGAAAATTTCTATCCTTATCACACCACCGCTTCTTTTAGCCAATAGCTGCACAGTTCCATTTTCGCCCGTTGCTTCCACGGCATTTTTCAAAATATTTTCCACTGCCCTGCCAACTTTTTCAAAATCCCAGTTTGCAGAATCTATGTCCTCCGCAATCTCCGCAGATAATCTTACATTTTTAGCATCTGCAATTTTTTTATGTCGAGATGATATATCACTTAAAAATTGCGCTACATTCTTCTTGATGCGCACAGGCGACACATTCCCAGCAACCGCAATGAATTCCTTCACAATGTTATCGATGCGATTTATCTGACTCCTCGCCGATGAGAGAATTTCTCTGTATTCTGAATTATCTTCCGCGGGAGAAAATTCCGCATTCAATCGCTGTAATGAAATCGCTATTGCATTAAGGGGATTTCTGATTTCGTGCGCGACTGACGCGGCGACTTCCCCAAGCGAACGAAGATGCATAAATCTTTGATGCTCCTGCCTGAGAACGAAAATCTTGTTGACAACTATAATCAATGATATACCAGCAGAAATTATTATGAGCGCAAGAATTATCCCGACCAATAAAGTCCACCATACGATTGTGGAAAATTCGCGATATTCAGACAGAGGAAGTCCGATTCGCAAAATTCCATAGAATTCGCCGAGCGCTGGAAAAGGATACGCCAGTTCGAATACCCTTTCGCCTTCGAAATCGATGAAACGGGATTCTGGATTTTTCTGCGAAATAACTCTTTTGAGGAATTCATCTGCTTCTATGCTCGTCGCACGATACACATCCTTCGATGCGATTACTATTCCGCTCCTGTTTTGAAGGATTATATATCTCACAGATGGCGTTTCTGCAAGCTGGCGGGCGAAAAGTCCAATGCCAGCGCTTTCGGGAAATGGCCGCTTTGCAAAAATCACGAGGATTTTTCCATCACTCATTTTTTTTGCAAACCCCATAGGTTCAGAGCCTACGGGAAATTCGGGGTCAAGACCGAAGAACAACGATGTCTCTCCCCCATCCACAATCGGCGCAATAATATCCTTCAATACGGCAATCCACTGCTTTCTTCTGGCGTCTATCGTGCCAGCCGTATCGATTATGCTTCCGTTCTCATCGAGAATAATCGCCAGTTGAGCATCCGCAGGAAGATGCCTGAAGAGAACGCCGCTTCGCTCAACCCTTCGGGCTTCACGCTCCAAACGAAACCGCTCCTGTATTATCTCAAAACTCTGAATCTCATATATTCTTCTTGCGCCTTCGGAAAAAATATTCGCGAGGGAAACAGCATCCTTGTGCATAAGTGAAATCAAGGCATCGCGGGAATTCTTTGCGGTAATATATGTGGTCAGACCAAGCACGACGAGAACCACGAATAGAACAAATACTATTATATTTCTATATTTTCGGGGCATATTACAATTGCTACTTTATGAAAATAATCCTGCCGTTATATACATTGCCGCCACACACTGCCTTATATAGATAAACTCCCGCAGAAATGCCATTGGGCTGCCACAGGATTATTCCACTATTAGAAGAACGAGAGAATATCTCTCTGCCGCTCAAATCGAATATTTTTAAATACAAATCCTTTTTGCTAAGAAAGTCATTTCCCGATTGAATAATTTTAAATACG
>JAGHAI010000091.1 GCA_021161555.1 bacterium | reverse complement strand
TTCATAATCTTTAAGAAAAAAGCTTGAAGGGGGAAAATATATGAAGGGCAGGATTTTCTATCTGATTGGGACCATTCTTTCGTTGAGTTTTTTCACACACTCCATTTATGCGGAGGAAATCAAAATCGGGGCGTTGGTTTCAATCTCGGGGAGTATATCGTCTTCGGGGCAGGAAAGCAAAGCTGCGCTTGACATCGCTTCAAACGATATAAATGACTATCTCCGTTCTATCGGTTCTGAAGAACAAGTCGAACTCATCATATTCGACACAAAAGCCAGTCCCGATGTCGCTCTTGCCAAGCTTAAGGAATTAGCCGACCAGGGAATTAAAATTGTGATTGGTCCGATGACGAGCAGCGAAGTTGAGAAATGCAAATCCTTCGCCGATAAAAATGGAATAATTCTCATAAGTCAATCCAGCACTGCACCAACACTCGCTATTCCCAACGATAATGTGTTTCGTCTTGTTCCCGATGATGAACAACAAGCCGAAGTCGTGGCAAGGTTAATGGAAAAAGACGAGATTAGATTCATCATTCCTTTCTGGCGGGATGACCTCTGGGGCAACAATCTCGTCAGCGCCACAAAGAGCCAGTTCACCGCAATTGGGGGAAAAGTCGGAAAAGATGTAAAATATGATGTGAAGACAACAGATTTTTCGTCCAAACTTAAAGAGCTGAATTCGGAAGTGGAAAAGGCAATTAAAATGTACGGCAATAATGGTGTGGGGGTTTATTTAATATCGCTAAATGAAGTCTCGGATATATTCAAGGAAGCTCAAAAATATGATGCTCTTTCT
The DNA here is from genome assembly GCA_021161555.1 of bacterium. Lineage (GTDB taxonomy): Bacteria > UBP14 > UBA6098 > B30-G16 > B30-G16 > JAGHAI01. The sequence continues at coordinate 7,530 of JAGHAI010000091.1, read as the reverse complement.
AAGGTGAAGTGGTATGGCAGCGACGGAACAGCTCTCGCTGATGTCCTTGTGGAAGACAAAGATGTAGCCGCCTTTGCGCAAAAAGTCCGCTTTATAAATCCTCTATATAGTGGAGATATTACAGAAGCTCGGTTCCGGGTAGCTGAAAGGGTGAAGGCAAAACTGGGCAGAAAACCGGATTCCTACGCCTATGCTGCATACGATGCGCTCTGGATAGCCACAACATCAATAATTATGACGGGCAATACCAATGACATAAAAGCTCTCAAAACCGCCATAAACAAAACGGCGAACACATATTACGGAGTCACTGGCTGGACCGCATTGAACGAGGCAGGAGATAGGGATAACGGCAATTACAGTTTCTGGGCGGTTGAAAAAATCAACGGCGCTTTTAAGTGGGACAACATAGCAAAGTTCGTTTATGACCCCGCCCTCGAAGGCATCGTTATCTATCTGAAATAAAATGATGTACAAAAGATTTTTTAAAAATTCATCCCCCGAACCGTTTGGGGGATTTTTTTAAAAAAAAGAATTTTTCTTATAAACAGGGGCTTATAACTTATTTTATGAAATTCTGGAGGTTATATAATTAACCCCCCTGGTATAGAAAAACAAAACACAGGGAGGTATAAAATGAAACGACACTTCTATGGTGTGCGCAAGATAATTGATGATTTGTTTAGCAAGGGAAAAATTCGGATTAGACTTTTATCATTGGGAGAAGCCCTAATTCTTTGGCGCATTGAATTATAAAAAAGTGCCAGAAAACTAATAACAATGCCAGTTTTAGCAATTACACAAAATTAGTTGCAAACTCGAAATTTAGAAAAATCCTGCAATGTTAGGGAACCGTAGTTATTAAATGTTCCATCAACATTAAGTTCACTATGGTAACTATAGATTATTCCGCTACTTGTGAAGTTTGCTGAAGAAAATTTTCCATGCTCAATACTTAGATTTTCTCTACTTTCAACACTTGTAGAACCAGCCACAGAAAGATGAGTTTCATAATTGTCGCTCTCCGCTCCTGTAAATGTCCTGATAACTAACGCCGGCACTATGCAAGAGATACTAAAGATTAAAAACAATGCCCACTTTTTCACTTTATTCCTCCTGCCGCATTGTTGATAATTTTTCTCGCCCATTCCATTGCTTTCGCCTTCGCTTCATCGGGGTTATGCTTAAGGGGTTCTTTGAAATCTATCTCGCCGACAAATTCATTGTCCTTCAATTGAGATTTTAGTTTATCGAAAATTTTTCCTTTGCCACCGGCATAACAGCAGAAAAGAGCAATTTTCTTACCGCGCAACTTCACTTTCTTGAAAAAAGTTCTCAGAGGCGGAGCAAAATTCCACGACCACACCGGCGTTCCGATGAAAATCAAATCATAATCTTCAGGATTTTTATCAAATTGAAACAACTCTGGAGTTTTCCTCATAAAGACTTCTCGTCCACCCCAAAAATATTTCATCACTCCACGCGACTTTCTTTCCGTCTTACGCTTAAGTTCCAGAATATCCCCATCCACTGCTTCGGCGATTGATTGAGCGATGAACGCAGAAGCAACATCGACAATATTCCTACAGCGATTTACCTCACATCCTGAATTTTTCTCCCAGATAGATTTCCCGTGCCTTTGGGTCATTCAGCAAAAACTGCGAATTTCCTTCGATGAGTATTTTTCCTTCAAAGATAATATACGCTCTATCGACGATGGAAAGCACTTCTCTCACATTATGGTCTGTTATCAGAATTCCAATTCCTTTTTCCTTAAGCCCCACGATTAGTTTCTGCAGTTCACCGACCACGATGGGGTCTATACCTGCAAAAGGTTCGTCGAGCAGGAGAAATTTGGGGTCGGCACACAGCGCCCTTGCAACTTCCACTCTGCGGCGCTCACCACCAGAAAGAGTGTATGCTTTCTGCTTGCGCAATTTTTCGATGGAAAGTTCATCGAGCAGTTCTTCCATCTTCTCCATCCGCTCCTTTTTCTTAAGCGGCATAAATTCGAGAATGGCGAGAAGATTTTCTTCGACGGTGAGCGAACGGAAGACAGAAGATTCCTGCGGAAGGTATGCAAGTCCCATTCTCGAGCGGCGATACATCGGCATCTTCGTCATTTCCACATCGCCGAGATAGACAGAACCTTCGTTGGGGCGAATCATACCGGTAATCATATAAAATGTCGTCGTCTTGCCCGCTCCATTGGGACCGAGAAGACCGACGACTTCGCCAGGGTGCACTTCGATATCTATTCCTGCCACAGCAGTTTTTTTGCCATAATGTTTGACAAGCCCCTGCGCCGACAGAACAATTTCTGAAGAAATTTGCGCTTTATTTTTGGCGTTTAATTTCACTGTTCAATTTTCCCGCTCACCTTTTTAATTCGGATTTTTTTGAAACTTGCATCGGAGACAAAACCCACGCCATTTATAACTTCATCCCCACGAACAATCTTCACCTGTGAATTGCTCTCTATCATCTGTGCCCTCGGATTCCACCGCAGAGAATCCGAAAAGAGTTCCGTTCCATCAGGAGCGGTCAGATGAACATTTCCAAAGACCGAAACTTCGCTCTTTCTTCGTCCGCGCCCTTTCTTCACTATGCCAGAATCCGCGACCATTCCACCGTCCGGGATTGTGTCATTATCCGCGAAAAAATCGACATCTATATCCCAGCCGAATGTAGATTTGTCCCGCTCCTCAATTCTTGAAGCATACAAGATTGCCTGCAGTTTTCCTTCTTCCGTAAAATACACTTTTATCTTGTCCGCCGTCGTTCCGCTCCTTTCTGCAGAACTCCGCGCATTTTCATCTCCGCCAGAACAGCCAATTGCAACGGCAATAAATATCGACAGCAGAACAAAAGATGTGAATAGTTTACAGTATGAACTTTGAAAGGTCTTCATCTTCTGCGATTTTGCTTAACTTTTTCCTGACGATACTCGCAGTTATCTTTATCTTGCAGGGGGCAATGTCCGTTGCATCGAACAGAAAATCTTCCAGCAGCGCGCTCATTGCGGTATGCAGTCTTCTTGCGCCGATATTTTCGGTCTTTGAATTTACCTCGTCGGCGATTTTTGCGATTTCCTCTATTGCCCCATCCGTGAACTCAAGTTCAACTCCTTCAGTAGCCAGAAGCGCGGTATATTGCTTTATCAACGAATTTTCGGGTTCGGTGAGAATTTTTTTAAAATCGCTCGCAGAAAGAGAAGAAAGTTCAACTCGAATGGGGAGTCTTCCCTGAAGTTCGGGAATTAAATCCGATGGACTGGAATTTGAAAACGCTCCCGCGGCTATGAACAGGATATGGTCGGTCCTTATCACACCGTATTTCGTCATCACGCTGGTGCCTTCCACCAGAGGAAGCAAATCTCTCTGAACGCCTTCTCTCGATACATCAGGTCCCGATTTGCTGTCTGAACCGATGACTTTGTCAATTTCGTCGATGAAGATGATGCCCACTTCTTCCGCGCGAATTTTTGCCCTTTCGACGACGCGTTCCATATCTATCAACTTGTCAATTTCCTCGGGGAGCAATCTTTCCTTCGCCTGCGCCACTGTCATTTTTTTGGTTTTTCTCTGCTTCGCTCCCATAATATCGCCCAGCATTTCCTGCATATTTATTCCGAATTCTTCCAGCCCTGCCTGAGAAACGACTTCGATGGTCTGGAAAACAGGAGTTGCAGTAGAAATTTCTATTATTCTTTCGTCGAGCAGTCCGCTGTCAAGTTGTTCTGCAAGTTTCTGACGAGTTCTGAAAAAACTTTCGGGCGGTTCGCCGCCTGGCGATGGGAGCAGTGCGTCGAGAATTCTGTTGCGAACATTCTGGCGCGCCTGTTCCTCAAATTTCGCCGATTCCTCCGCCTTCACAATGTTCACTGCCACCTGCATAAGTTCGCGCACCATACTATCAACATCTCTGCCGACATATCCAACTTCAGTAAATTTCGACGCTTCAACTTTGACAAAGGGGGCACCTGACAATTTGGCAAGCCTTCGCGAAATCTCCGTCTTACCAACTCCTGTGGGACCCACCATAAGGATATTGTTCGGCAGGATTTCATCTCTGAGTGGTCTTTCGACCATCGCCCTGCGCCAGCGGTTGCGAAGAGCAATGGCAACTGCGCGCTTCGCATTCTCCTGACCGATTACATATCTATCGAGCTGCGCGACGATTTCCCTCGGAGTGAGTGACATCGCGCGCTCTATGATATCGTCTTTACATATCGAATTTTTCATCGCCTTTCCTGCAATCATCGACAGCAAGAGCTGTTGCGAGAAAGATTGAAAATGGACGAAAAAGGCGGCATAGCCGCCCCTTCCGCTCATTTAATATCACTGCGCAGACATACGATTAGCCCATCTCGCAATTTGTGCCTTATGTCTGGCTGCCTTGTTCCTGTGGATTACGCCTTTCTTCAACGCCTTATCCACATTTGAATACATTCTCGCGGTGAGCCACTTCAGCGTTTCATTTTCTTTTCCCGCAGGAACTTTCCAGGAAAGCTTTTTAACGACATCTTCCACGGACTTCTGCGTCTTTATGGCTCGCAAAATTGCCCGCATAGAACCGCGCACGATGCGGTTCCTCTCCCTGCGCTTCTCGTTCTGGCGCATTCGCTTGAACACTGAACGATGTTTTTTATACGGCATATAATCACCTCGACTATTTCTATTATTTATTCAGCATTTTGTCTCTCATCATTCATCTCATCGGATACGGCATCCGCATTTTCAGCATTTTCGACAGTTTCGCCGCTTTCGGAAACGGCTGAATTATCCTCAATAGATGTATTTTCCTCGACAGACGATTCTTCAGAGGGAATTTTTTCGGTTTCGGGAACAGAATCGGCTTCCGCTGTTTTTTCCTCTGCTGCTTCTGAGAGTGCTTCCGCCGTTTCTTCACCTGCGGAAGTGCTTCCCGATAGGTGAGTCACTTTTGCCATTTCGCGCATCTGCATCATCTTTGTCGGGTGAGCGGCGAGATATCTATCGAGGTCAGCCTTCTCGCGGCTCTGGAAGTATGCATTCACCGAAAGAACTATTCTGTGGTCTTTCTCCTCGAACTCAATTACCTTCAGCGGAAGAATATCCCCCTCGTTGAACGCATCCTGTGGTTTATCCACGCGCTTTCCAAGTTGTGTCACAGGGACGAAGCCTTCAACTCCATCGGGAAGCTCAACGATAACTCCCCTGTCCGTCATATGAAGGATTCTGCCTTCTGTTTCAGCGCCGACTGCGTATTTTTTGCTCATCGATGGCCAGGGGTCTTCTTCAAGCTGCTTGTATCCCAATGAAATTCTATGATTTTCCGAATCGATGCCCAGCACAACTGCTTCGACCTTCTGTCCTCTTCGGAAGAACTCGCTCGGATGATTTACCCTTTTTGTCCAGGAAATATCGGATATGTGAATTAGTCCCTCTATTCCCTCTTCAATTTCGATGAAAGCGCCAAATGCCGTCAGATTGCGAACCACACCGGTAACTCTTGCGCCGGGAGTGTATTTTTCCGCGGCAACTTTCCACGGGTCGGGTTCAAGCTGCTTTATGCCAAGGGAAATCTTGTGATTTTCCTTGTCGACATCGAGGACGACGCATTCCACTTCCTGTCCCACTTCGAGCATCTCGGACGGATGGCTTATATGCTTTGTCCAGGACATTTCAGATACATGAACGAGCCCTTCAATGCCTTCATCGAGTTGAATGAAAGCGCCGTATTTCATAAGATTTACGACCTTCCCCTTAACTCGCTTATTGACGGGGAACCGCTCATCGACATTATCCCAGGGGGAAGGAACGAGTTGCTTCAATCCAAGCGATATTCTCTGCTTCTCCCTATCGTATTTTAGGATTTTTACATTGATTGTGTCGCCAATTTTGACCATCTCAGATGGATGATTTATTCTCGTCCAGGACATATCAGTTATGTGAAGCAGTCCATCCATTCCGCCGAGGTCGATGAACACACCAAAATCGGTGATATTTTTGACGACACCTTCTCGCACCTGACCTTCCTCGATTGTTTTGAGAAGTTCTTCTCGTTCCTTTCCGCGCTTTTCTTCGAGTAAGATTCTGTGAGACACGACGATGTTGCGCCTGATTTTGTTCAACTTGATAACGCGGAAATCCATTTCCTCATTTATGAGAGCATCGAAATCGGGAACGGGACGAAGCGCAATTTGAGACCCCGGCAGAAATGCATCCACACCCATCAAATCGACGACCATTCCGCCTTTGATGCGCTTCTTTATTTTTCCTCTCAGCGGTTTTTTTGTCTCATACGCATCCTTGATAATATCCCAGACACGAATGAAATCTGCTCGCTTCTTCGATATTACGACCTGACCATTTTCGTCCTCAAGTGCTTCGAGGAAGATGCTCACCTCATCGCCAGGTTGAGGCGTTTTATCGCCAAATTCTTCAAGGGGAATTATCCCCTCAGACTTGAAACCGATGTCCACCATAACATCCGTCCCGCGCACCGCTATGACTTTGCCGTCAATTATGTTCCCTTCTCTGAGGACAGCACATCCACGAGAATACAACTCCCTGTCCCTTTCCATCTCCTCCATAACGGAACTCAAATCTTCCTGCTCCACATCACCTTCCGATAGGATAATTTCACCTATTTCCTGCGTATCTTCAGGAAATAGCACCTTGATTTGAGGTTCACCTGTGCTTTTTGTTTTTATTTCCTCCTGCATTAAAACATCCCTCCTTAACATATATGATATGCGCTCTGATGAGCGTCTATTTTCAGAACAATATTTTTCAAAATCAATAATAAATGCTTTTCTGCAATTCTGCTGAGATTATTCATCTATTTATAAATTCACTTTTCGCCGTTGTGGTTGCGTTCCGCTTCCCTTGCCATTTCGACGAGCATTTGAATTTCTTCATCTATTGGAATATCCGTATTATCCACCACAATTGCGTCTTCTGCCTGTTTTAGAGGCGCAATTTTTCTCGTGCTGTCAAGCCTATCACGATTTTTAATGTTCTGCAGCACTTCGTCGAAGGGCAACGGTTTCCCGAGCAATTCGAGGTCTTTCAATCTTCTTCTTGCCCTTTCCTGTTCGGATGCGGTTAAAAAAATTTTCAACTGTGCGTTCTTCAAAACTACTGTGCCGATATCCCTGCCGTCCATTACCGTCCCACCTGTGCCAGCGAGTTTTCTCTGCAGTTCTACCATTTTTTCACGCACCCGCCGATGTCTGCAAACCACCGAAACTGCGCGACTTACCCGATTTGTCCTTATCTCTCTGCTCACATCTTCATCGTCAATTTTCGTCGTCTTCCCTTCCTGAACTATTCGATGTCTGTCGAACAGCGCGACTATTTTGTCCTCGTCTTCCCAATTTATTCCATTTCGCAGCACTATCAGTGCCAGCGCGCGATACATAGCGCCAGTATCGATGTATCGATAGCCCAATTTTTCTGCGAGCAATCTCGCCGCAGTGCTTTTTCCCGCGCCTGCTGGTCCATCTATTGCTATCAATATCTTTCCCATATATAAATCAAAATG
>JAGHAI010000187.1 GCA_021161555.1 bacterium | reverse complement strand
GTTGATGGTTATGTATTACTACGATGCGTACGGTGATACATCGCTATTCAGATATGGCGACAGTTGTGCAAATTTCGTCGCAGACAGCATTCTGCCGCTGGACACTGAATATCCGCTTTACAATCTCGTTCATTGTTTCGTTACCGCTTTTGTGTCTGGCGCACTTGCCGAATATGGGGAATTCCGCGGAGACGATTTTCTCATAGAGAGGGCTGAAAGCCTCGGAATTCGTGCCAAAAATTTTGCCGAAGAAAATCCGGACACCGCGCTCGGGATGGAAATATGGGCGATGAGTCCCGGGACTGTTATATGGGGAATTCTGCGCTCTTACTTTTCGCATCATTCAGATGAACTGAATGACTGGATTTCGGAATACATAGACATCTATGTTCCCGATATGGCGGAGCCTGCCACCACTTTCGACCCTTATATATGGGACAACGCCTGGAATGTGTGGTATGCAAATGGATACCGCGCGCTCGCTGGTTTCACGGGAGATTCATCCTGGTTTGCAAAATATATCAATCTCGTAAATTATCTTCTGGCGCAGGACACCGATATGGACGGCGGAATTCCCGCATCTGCGGCGCACGGCGACACGATGGATATGTCCTGGATTACGACATATCTGGTATTTATGGGAATTGAAGGCGTGTGGGATTCGCTGTATTCATACGATGTCGGGGCATCAAAGTTATTCTTCATCGACGATTCTATGCCGTTTCACACTGCTGATGATACATTGCATCTGGTCTTCAGCGTCGCCAATTTTGGCAACGACTCCGTCCCCGATGTGAACATTACGATAACCTGCGAAAACGACACAATTTTTGAAAGCGCAGATTCATTCCCCATCGGCTATTCGCACTGCGAAACTCTGTCGTGGTCGCCGGATACAGCAGGAACGCTGAAAATCTTGCTCGATGTCCACAGCGATTGTGATTATTTCCCCGACGACGATACTATTTCGATGAGCATTTTCATCACGCCGATTCGTGCAGTTTCAGGTCACCTCATCGGGTTTAGCGGAGATACAACTTGCGGAAAAATCGAATTTTACACGATGTTCGATTCCACTGCACCATACGCCACAATTGAAACCGATTCCATCCACAGAACATTTTATGCCTCTCTGCCGGAAATTACATATCGCCTCCGCATTGAACCGGAATTTCCCAATCCGGTTATCTGGCGCGATTCGGTAAATATTTCTGCAATTTCAGGCGATTGGAATATACTTTTGCCCGCACCGGATATCCTGCTCGTTCAGGACGACGGAGGAGACTACGGCGAATATTTTTCCGCGCCAATGGAAAGCATCGGCGTAAAATTTTCAATATGGAACAGGGAACGCGGAGAACTCACATCCGACATAGTCGCGCCCTTTCAGATGAAGACAATTTTGTGGTTCACCGGCGATGTGGAAACTTCTACCCTCACGAGCGACGATAAAAATTTTCTCGCCGACTTCATCGACGGCGGTGGAAAGTTGATTTTGACAGGACAATACATAGCCGAAGATATTTCGGGCAGCGATTTCTGGAACGACTACATCAGCGCCGATGTCTGCGGCAGCGGAGAAGCGACATATCTGCACGATATATGGGGAATACATAAAATCGTTGCCACAGCGGGAAATGGTTCAGCACTAAATCAGGTTTCAATCGACTGGATGGTGCCCCCCGATGATGCGGAAATATGGATAGTTAAAAATCTTCTGGAAACTGACACAAATGTCGTTGCCTTCGGCAGGAATTTCTACGGCAGCGGAAAAATCCTGTTTTCAAGCCTCGGATTTGAGGGAATTGGAAAAATAGGAGTTTCAACTCTGCAGGAAACACGAAAGGAACTCTTTCAAAAGTTCGTGGAATGGTTCGACACCGCGGCAATTTCTGATGAAAATCTTGAAAAAATGCCGCAAAATATCTCCATATCCGCATTTCCAAATCCATTCAACGACAGATGTCTGATTGCCATCAGGTCGGGCGAGAATATAGGAACGATGGAGATTTTAGATATTCGAGGGAATCTCGTGTATCGTCAAAATCGGGATGGCACGCGCACAAATTTTGTATGGAAACCTGATGAAAACACATCCAGCGGAATATTTTTTATTCGGGTCAATTGTCGGGAAAATAATGCGTTTTCTAAAATAATTTACTTGAAATAAAGGTTGTATTTATTTTATATTTATACTATGAAAAAAACATTTATACATTTTTCCCTCTGGCTTTTACTTTCAGGCGTCATATACGGCATACCATACCAGCACATAGATGCAACACTCTCCGATTTTTCCGCAGGCGATACGATTTTAGTGGTATTCATAATGCCCGACCCCGATGGGATGGACGACTGTGCCATCAGCCTTTCGGGAAACGATACCATTCGAGTGCTTCAAATATATCCCGATGGACATTGCAGAAATTGTATCGCTGATGCTGTGGCGACATATATGCACGACGGAAGACCGTCTTTGAACATAAAATTTGACATAATTCCCATATCCGAATTCAATTCCATAACATCGCCTGATGATTTGATGACCGTCTATGACCCATATTCTGGCGCTCCAGCAGGAAGCAGAGCTATGACCGATTATCACATCATTATGTTCGGCATAGCCAACGGATATGGGGGAAGGAGCAATGACCTATCTGGCAGTGCCCGAAATGCAGTTATTGCCTATGGTCGCTCTGGCGGTGGAGTTATGCTCACGCACGATACAATAGCAAAGCGCCGCGGATGGTCTGTTGCAGAACCTTGGTGCCTCGACAGCGATTATCAACATCCAAGGTTTAACAATCTGACGCCAATAACGGGACTTGATGCGGACTGGGTTCCCTGCGCTGAACCCGATAATATCTATACTCATGTCACAAGAGACGCATCCGCTGACCCGACGGCAAATGTCCTGCACTATCCGTTTGAATTGCCCGAAGAATTCGATGTCACACAGTGCCATGCCTTTGGCGAACATTATGCCGACCCCGACGGACAGGTATGGTATCGCGGTCCTGATAATCAGATATATATGCACACATTCCACGATTTGGAATATGATGCTTTCGGCTGCTACTTTTCCACAGGGCATCAGGAAGAATACGATGGAACATCCTTTCGACCGCTCGAATGGGAAACCAAAGCGATGATAAATACGATGTTCTTTTCCTTCTATGGTGGAATTGGCAATGGAATTTACACATCCGCGCCAATCGACGCTGGCTGTCCTGTGTCGCTCGATTCCGTTCACCTTTCTGCGACTTTGCCGGGAAGCTCCTATGTAATTATAGAACTGCGTACTTCCGACGATGGCGTCGTATGGAGCGATTGGTATGAAGTCACATCGGGAGCATCAATTCCTCCACCAATTTCGCATTCCCGTTATTTTCAATATCGGCTTTCTCTATCTCTCGGGACACCCGCCGACGACCCGCCGATAGTTCATTGGTTTGGTCTCTTCGGAGTGCAGGATGTTCCCGAAGCGGAAATGATTTATCCGCCCTTCAATTCCACTACTGCCTGTTCGTGTGGGGTAATAAAATTTTTGATTTCATCCGATTCCCCGCTCGACCTGACAGGCTGCCAGGTCGTATTCAATGGTATTTCTTATGGTGCATCAACTCTACATCAGAATGGCGACACATTGATTTTCACACCGCCGGATTGCTTCACCGATGGAGAACATTACGAAGGAACATTGACCAATCTATTGAACACTTCGGGTTGTTCAAATGACAGCGTGAATGTTCCATTTTCATTTTTCGCCGATTTATCGCCACCTGAGTATTCTATCGTCTTTCCCGCTCCTGGAGATACTGTGGGACCAGACCCAATAGTATCTCTGACAATTATCGACGAAACGACTGGACTTGATATTACGAGCATTTCGGGAGATATTGACGGCACAGACTTCGATGTTTACAGCGTCGGCGTTTCCTTCGACGGCGATACTCTAATCATAAATACTTCTTCGCTCGGTTCGTCTTACGGCGGAGAGATAGAAATCTGCATCGGTGCGTCTGATTCAGTGCCTGACTATCTGTGTGGTCCAAATAGTTCTGACACCTGCTGGCTGTTCTATGTTGACACAGTGGCGCCTGACTATGCTGCACTATTCGGGAACATCACAGCCTGTGAATCCCTCGAAATTCGATGGTGGATTTACGACACCGCTGCTGTCGATACGACTTCAATTACAATTCTATGTGATGGAATTGAATATAACTATCCTGATGGTATGGTTTATAGAAATGACACATTATATTTTTCTCCGGGTATGCCCCTCGACGATGGCGATACAATTTCTGTCCTTCTCGAAGTATCAGATGTCTTTGGCAATACTGTTTCTTCTTCTGAATGGGATATTATTATCGACCGTTCTCCACCGCAGGCAACATTTTCCCCATCCGATGGGGAAAGCGTGATGAATCCACAACCTGCGCTGTCGTTCTGCATATGGGATAACATTTCAGGGCTTGATACTTCTTCTATTATCCTGACACTCGATACGGACAGTTTTTCTCTCGGCAGTGGAATTTACATCGATAGTTGTTTCTTCTGGTCGGCGGAATCGCTCGGGCTTTTCTTCACAGAAGGTGAAACGCTCGAATTCTGTCTTTCAGCGTCAGATGTGGTTCCCGACGATGAATGCGGTCCGAATATTCTGGACACCTGCATTTCCATCACAATAAATCTGCCGGGTCCAATCGGGACGATAATTTATCCCGACGATGGAATTTTTTCCTCCTGCTCCCTGCAGACTATCGTAGCAGTCCTATCGAGTGGCGAGGACCTGGTGGCGGATAGCATCATCGTCGCGATAAACGGAGATACAATTGGCACAGGTGATTCACGCCTTAATTATTCCAGCGATACTTTAAAATTTATGCCAGATGTTCCATTTAACGACGGGGATACCGTGCGATTTTACATCATTCGGGCGGTGGACGAACTCGGTGCATCTTCGGACAATCTCGACTCCGTGATATTCTACATTGATTTGTCCCCACCTGTTGTTGACATAAGCATTTCAGATGGCGATACAATTCATAATCCACTGATTGGTATTTCAATAAACAGTTCAGACGACGGCTGCGGCATTTCAGGTTGTTCTCTGTGGGTGGATGGCACTTTCTATGAAATTGATGACTGCGATTCAATAATCTTTAATCCTTCGGATTACGATGTATGCTTTGCGGAAGGGGAAAGCCACAGCATAGATTACATCGTCTATGACTGCGCACAGAACTGCGGCGAAAATACCACTGCAGAACACATAGAATTTTTCATCCCCGATGACGACACGATTCCGCCCGATGTGATTTACACATATCCGTCTGTCTGGGCGGAAGATTCGGTTTTTAAAATCGTTATCGCGCTCGTCGATTCCTCGGGCATATATGCTCCCGCAAATCCCTTGGATGAACAGGATGCCTACCTGCTGTGGGACAACGACGGCGAATTGACAATCGATGCAAATCGCTCGGAACTGTCGATTGACAGTATTTTCGGCGATACCATCTATATGAGCAGTGAAAATATCCCAGAACAGCCAGCGGGAAGCACATTCGTATGGCAGGCGTTTTATTTCGATAACGACTTCGACTGCGAAAATTCCGATGACAGAAGCCCAGATAGCACGGATATAAATAATATCGTCGTCATAAGAAGACCACATCTCGAAATGGTCTATCCATCCGAAGGGATATTTACATCTTGTGTGGATTTGACGATAAAACTATACATCGACAGCGAAGACCCCATTGACCTCGCTTCTCTAAAATTCGTCGTTCTGAACGATACGCTGCAGATATCCGATTCTCGCGTCGGTGTGTCTGGCGATACCATCTTGATTTTACCTCCCACATATAATTATTCCGAAGGCGAAATTGTGATAGAACTCATCGACGGCAGGACGACCGCTGGCTATGAATTGTCATATCAGCAGTGGTCTTTTTACATAGACCTGACTGCGCCGAACATAGATTTTGTTGAACCATCCGACGGGGAAATGCTCCCCGAACCGGTGTTCGACGCAGTAGTGAATGTATTCGATGACGCTTCGGGAATTGATACATCTTCCGCTGATGCATATTTCATAATAGAGGACGACACAGTTTCGGCGGCAGTGCATCTTCAGGAATATATGTCGGGATGGCGGCTCACAATTCCATCAGCGGGCGATATTTCTCCTGGCGATTCGCTTTCGCTGACTGTAAATATATGCGACAACGCCGAAATATGTCCCCCGAACTGTTCCCAGCGGACAATCACATTCTGGATAGAGCCAAATTTTCCCTGTTCGCTTTCGACAAATCCTTTCACCCCGAACGGAGACGGTTTCAACGATGAAGTTATGTTCTACTATCCGCGACCTCTCACAAATCGCGTTGAACTGTGCATATATGACCTCGGCGGGCGCGAGATGTTCTGCCGCGAAATCCCGCCAGGAAGCATAAAGGATATGAAATGGAACGGGACACGAAACGGCAAAAAATTACCAGCAGGAACATATCTATATACTATAACTAATGAAGACGGTATGCTCTGCAGTGGAACGATAACGATAGCAAGATAAGAAATCTTATGTCAATACGCTTCCCACTCGATAGACAAACTTCATCATTATTTTATTGGTCGTTTTCCCTCTTAATATGCACATCCATCTGTGGGAATGGAATTTCTATCTGGTTTTCCGCAAATTCTTTATATATCATTTCTCGCAGCTGATTTTGCGTGTCCCAGACATTGGTGTATTTTCCAACTCTGCCCATCAAGATAAGCTTCAATCCGCTTTCGCCAAATTCCACAAAATATGCCTTTGGCTGCGGTTCGTCGAGGACATCGGGATGTTCCTTCGCTATGCGCTCCATAATGTTTTTGGCAAAATCTATGTCCGTTCCGTATGCAACGTCCACTTCGACTTTTACGCGCATCACAGGGTTGGGATACGAGAGATTTGTTATTTTCTCCGTCAACAACTTCGTATTTGGCAATATAATCAGCGTATTGTCGAAGGTGAGTATTTTTGTGCTTCTCAGTCCTATATCGAAGATATCTCCCACTTCGCCAGACGATAACTTTATTCTATCGCCAATCCTGAAAGGTCTATCCAGCATAATCAATATTCCAGAAATCGCATTTTCGATTGTATCCTTCACGGCAAGAGCAATAGCGGCGCCGGCAACTCCCATTGAGACGATAAGCGCGCTGACATCCACGCCGAGATGTGAAAGGACAATCACCACCGCTATAGCATAGATTGTCGTTCGCCCAATTTTTCTTAAAAGCGGAAAGAATTCGGACAGCACCTTCAAGTCGGATTTCTGCGACATTTCCTCGCGCATCCAGTTGAGAACTGCCCTGAACATTCCATCCACCACAACAGCGCCGAGAAATATGCCATATATTATCAGCAAATGGCGCAGAAATGATATCATTCTTTCGTCGCCGGTTGGAAAATTCGATGCGGCGTCGTTCACCACCCATACCAGCGCGAGCAAAATCGCTATGTGAGAAAACGGTTCCCTGCGCAGAGCCTCAATCACATAATCGTCAAGTTTCGTCGCAGTTTTCGAGGTAAATTTCCTGTGAATAAATCCCAGCATCCAGGACAGAAAACGAGCCACCAACCACGCAGCAACTATGACGCCAATCCATATTATAGTTCTGTATAGCATTTATTGCCCCCGCATAGAATTGTGAATTAAATTGCAAATATCAATTTATCTTCGACAACCCATAGCAGTCATTTATGAAAAATACATCGATACTGTCGCCAGATTCGCTCAAAGTGCCGCCATATCCGGCTTCCTCAAAATCGCCGCTAACTGTGATGGAATAAAGCCCCGTTCCGCTCTCGCAGATAACTCGCAGTTCATAATCACTGTCGTGGTCAACATCTATGTCTATCGAATCGCTGTTGCCAGCATTCGTGGACGAAGCAAGCAAATCACCGCTGTGATAGAGAAAAATGTCACAATTTACATCGTCATCATCGTTCAACGCGATGGTCAATCGAGGATGTTGAGGATGCACATTTATATTGATGGCTCCACTTTCGGTTGTCGCTTCCCCATCGGAAACCGAGACGAATATTTCTATATCGCCAGGTTCATCGGGGACAAATGTTATCTGTTCCCCTGTTTTTTCGGAACTCCAGTCCGCAGATGACCACTGATATGTCAGCACATCGCCATCCTGGTCATAGGCACTGCAACTCACAGTGACAACATCGCCAACCGCAATACATTCGGGATTGACAGTGATTTGCCCAATTTGCGGCGGATTATTTTCTTCCTTAGAACAACCGGCAGATAACATAAGAATTGTAATAGCCAGAAAAAAATATTTTTTCATAAATCATCCTCCGTTCTTTTTCAGTTTTCTCTGGATTTTCGCCCAGGTATCCTTCAAAGTGACGGTTCTATTGAAAACAGGTTTTTTCAGCGTTTCAGTATCTTTGTCAACGCAGAAATATCCCAATCTCAAAAACTGGAATTTTTCTCCGGGTTTCACATTGGAAAGAGAGGGCTCCGCAAGAGCGTTCTCGATAACTTCGAGGGAATTGGGATTTAGATAATCCATAAAATCTTTTCCTTCGGGAAGGTTTGATAAATCCGGCACAGTGAAGAGAGTATCATACAGTCTGACCTCGACGGGGACGCCGTGTTTTGCCGAAACAAAATGCAGTGTTCCCCTGACTCTTCTTCCGTCCGGTGTGCCGCCGCCGCGGGATTCGGGGTCATAGGTGCAGTGAACTTCGACGACTTCTCCCCGCTCATTCTTCACGACATCGGTGCAGGTTATGTAATATGCGTGCTTCAATCTCACTTCATTCCCCGGATAAAGACGGAAATATTTTTTCGGCGGGTTTTCCATAAAATCGCTCCGCTCAATGAATACTTCCTTTGAAAACGGGATTTTCCTCGTTCCGGCGCTCTCGTCTTCGGGATTGTTCACCGCATCGAGCCATTCCACCTTATCATCTGGATAATTATCAATTATCACTTTCAGGGGACGAAGGACGACCATTCTCCGCAGGGCGCGCCTGTTCAAATCATCGCGAATGCAGTGCTCAAGCAAACCTATATCGACGAGACTATCCGCCTTCGACACACCGATGCGTTCGCAGAAATCCCATATCGCTTCTGGAGTGTATCCGCGTCTTCTCAAGCCAGCAATTGTCGGCATTCTCGGGTCATCCCAGCCGGAAACCACACCGGTTTCCACAAGCTGCAACAGCTTCCTCTTGCTCAAAACCGTATGGCTGATATTTAATCTTGCGAATTCAATTTGTTGAGGATGATAAATTCCGAGCTGCTCGAGAAACCAATCATACAGAGGACGATGGTCTTCAAATTCCAGCGTGCACAGTGAATGCGTAATCCCTTCGATGGAATCTGATTGTCCGTGAGTCCAATCGTAGCTGGGATATATGCACCATTTATTTCCGGTTCTGTGGTGTTTGCGATGCAAAATACGATACATCACCGGGTCGCGCATATTCATATTCGGCGCTGCCATATCGATTTTTGCGCGAAGTGTTTTAGCTCCATCGGGGAACTCTCCTGCCCGCATTCTGCGAAAGAGGTCAAGATTTTCCTCAACGGAACGATTTCTGTATGGGCTTTCCCGCCCCGGTTCGGTCAATGTGCCTCTATATTCCCTGATTTCTTCCGCGCTCAGGTCGCAAACATAAGCTTTGCCCTTTTTTATCAACTGCTCCGCCCATTCATACAACTGCTCAAAATAGTCCGATGCATAGAAAAGCCTATCCTCCCAATCCGCACCGAGCCAGCGGACATCTTCGATTATGCTTTCAACATATTCAGCCTCTTCCTTACTTGGATTTGTATCGTCAAAGCGAAGATTGAACTTTCCGCCATATTCCTTCGCAATGCCGTAGTTGAGGCATATAGATTTTGCGTGACCAATGTGAAGATAACCATTGGGTTCAGGCGGAAAACGAGTGTGTATTTTTTTTACTTTCCCCGATTTCAGGTCGCCGTCTATTATCTGTCTGATAAAATCCTTACCTGTTCTATCGACCTCTTCGCTCATAGGAAAATTCTCCCGAATTAGATTTAAACAATATACGATTTGAATTTGAGAGTGAAAGAGAAAAATAAGAAGGCGTTCCCAAAAATCTCTGGAACGCCCAATACCCAGCCAATCCCGATGATGAAAATTGCAGGATAATGTTCCTCCAGAATCTTTGTCTCGCGCTGTTTTCTCGGAAGATTTGGATACATATCGAGCAAATCCTCGGCGTGAACAAAATGCTGTCATTCTGGAATTTATCGGTTTTCAGTTGACCGAAGAACTTTCTTATAAATACCGTTTGCTTTGATGACAATTTTTTATAAATATGCGACAGCAAAAATATGAACGACTGAATTTTTGGCAACAAAAAAATATTGTGAACAATTTATTTTCGCAAATAATATCTGCGTCAAGAAGAACGGACATTCCATCTTTCTTTGCCGACTGGTTTATGAAAAAAATTCGCGCAGGATATGTGGATGTGAAGAACCCTTATAATGCAAAGCAGGTAAGAAGAGTTTCGTTGTTGCCAAAAGATGTAGCAGCAATTGTCTTCTGGACGAGGGATTTTTCACCTATGCTAAAATACATAGACGAACTCGACGAACGAGGATATAAATATACAATACTGTGGACTATAACCGGCTATCCGCGAATCTATGAACCCGCAGGTCCAGCCTTGCAATATTCAATAGATGCTTTGAAGAAAACATCGGAGAAGATTGGAGCAGAAAAAATCGTATGGCGATACGACCCCATCATAATCGACAATACCCTTACCCCCGAGTGGCACATAAAAAATTTCAAAAATATCGCCAGGCAGATTTCCAGACACATATCGCACATAATAATAAGTATAATGACACCATACAACTTCGTGCTGAAGAGAATGAGACGAAGGGGAATTTTTGTGAAAAATGACCCGTTATCCGAACCCGAAGTGAAAAAAATGTTTTTCGAACTTCACAGGATAACAAAACGCTTCAGCATATCTAAAATCCAGTCCTGCTGCCAGAACAATATTCTGCTACCCTTCGGCATCGGCGACGGCGCCTGCATAGATGCAGAATGGCTGTCCAGAGCGCTCAATGTCAATATAACATATCAGAAGGATGCGGGACAGCGGAAAAACTGCCTGTGCACGAAAAGCGTTGACATCGGCGAATATAATACCTGCCCGAGAAAGTGTATCTATTGCTACGCTGTGAAATAGCAAGAAGCAATTGAATATTCCAATACTGCACAATAAAATGAACACTTGACGAATACTTCTTCGTAAATTTCTTAAGTCCGATGGCAAAAATACTTCACATAGCCTGTGAAAATTACGCTGGCGTTCCGTATTCCCTCGTTCGGGCGGAACGAATGCTGGGACTCAATTCCGAAATCATCACGCTGTATAAAACACGGCACAGCATTTCAGGTTGCAAATCCTTAAATCTTCCGTTTGCAAGCGGCTTTCTGCCCGAGTTATTGCGGCACTTCACTGGAAGCACAGACATCTTTGGAAACACGAGATACAAAGGAGCGGAGCGTCCACCTGTGTGGAAGCCAGAGAGAGGAAATTTTTTCTTTTGCATAAGAGATGCACTGTGGCGAAAAATTCTGATGCGAAAAAATGTGGAAAAAATGCTCGACGATTTCGACATCCTGGTTCTCGACGGCGGCGTTGGACTTTTGCGCAGTGGAGAATTCGTTCTCAATTGGTATAATCGAAAAGGAAAACTCGTGTCGATATTCTACGGAGACGATTTGCGGCGAAGAGGAGTTATGAGGAAAATCGACGAAATTTCGAAATTCATCTTCACCTTTGAATTCGACCACACATTGATACATCCGCGGGCAAAATTTTTGTTCTATCCATTTTTCGCAGATGAAATGCCCGAACGAAAAATCATAGATGATGGAAAAATTCGCATAGGTCATTCTCCAACGAGAAGGGCGTCAAAAGGCACAGATGCCATTCTGGAAGTATTAAAAAGAATTGCTGACAGGCATAAAAATGTGGAAATAGTGCTGATTGAAGGAATGACTTATAAAGAAGCCTTGATTAAGAAATCGGAATTGGATATATTTATAGACCAGATTGGAGAACTTGGCTACGGGATAAGCGGACTTGAGGCGCTTGCAATGGGCATTCCGACGATTGTCGAAATACAGCCCGACTTCGAGCGGTTTCTGGGAAAACATCCCTTTGTGAACGCCGATAAAAACTTTTTGGAAAAAGCAGTAGAAAAGTTAATCGCCGACAAAAATCTTCGGGACGAAATTGGTGAATTCGGAAAAAATTGGGTGAAAAAAGTCCACAATCCAATTAAAGCGGCGGAAGTAATTTTTGAGCATTATAAAAAGGCAGGATGGCTATGAAAATGTTAAAATACTTTTTGATTATAGCGTTATCCATAAGTTCACTGTGGGGAATCTCGGTTGACATAACAGCACCACGCAACACATTCCATATATTGCAAAACGATAATAATGTATCTGTTAAAATTTCACAGGGCTTTTCCGCAAAAATCGGTGAACCCGACATAGAATTTTTAAAAATCCCCGTTCTCCTGCCGCCGGGAATGAAGGCGAAGAATATAAAAATATCGTTCTGCGATGCTGAAACACTCCTCAACGGCGTCTCAATCGCAAGGACAAAAGGCTTTCCGCTCGACGGAAATTTTTATGAATACGCCGAAGGCGAGGACAAAATCGATAATTTTGAAAATTTTAAAAATCCTATTTCTCTCGCATATACGGGAAATTTTATGGGATATTCTTACGCAATGCTCGATGTTCATCCCATAACATACAGCACAGACGACAGTGTGCTTATATGGAACAAACACATTGTGGTGGACATCGAACTGGAAGATAACTGCTGCATCCATCCCATCGTATCCACCATCTGGGCTGACAGAATGCGACGAGAAATTGCACGGGATGTATTTGAAAATTTTTTAAAAGATTTCCCTCTCACTGTTTCCATATCTGGCGCTTCTGTGCTCGATAAATATCCTGTTTCCGATGAGGTAATTTCTGTGGTCGATTTGTCGGGCAGGCGCACTTTTCCGCCTATGCCAGGGGATGACCCCGTGGATTTGCTAATCATCACGACCGACACGCTGCTGCCATCAGCAAGGGAATTCCTCGACGAAACGAGGAACGGATTTTCCACCGAATTCATAACGCTCGAACAAATAATTTCGACATACGACGGTTCGGATGACGCCGAAAGAATGCGCAGGTTCATCAGGGATGCCTATGCGTATTGGGGAATTATTTCGCTCGTTCTCGTGGGAGATTACACTCAACTTCCAGTCAGGGAAATATATGAACTTGATATTGGAGGAATATGGAGCAATTCGCCAGGAGACATATATTTTGCCGCTCTGGATGGCGATATGAATTATAACCGCGATGAACATTTTGGTGATTCTCCGGAGGACGACCTTGCACCCGATATTTTATTTTCACGCCTGCAGGTTAGGAACAGTTCTGAAATACAGTCATTTGCCCAAAAACACAGGAGATATCGCTTTCAGCAACCACAGGAAATATTTAATAATGTATTGTTCGTGGGTTCAAGCATTCATTCATCCTGCAGCGATGCATCTGGTCCGAATAAGAAAAATTCCATTCTGGAAAATACCGCGCTCGATACATTGTTTTCCGTCACCAGGATGTACACAAACCTGCCAGGCACAGGTGGGGATATATTAACGAACGCAGATAACTTTGTCGCCGCACTCGACAGTGGCTATTCAATTATAAATCACTTCGACCACGGGAATCAAATATTCATCTCGCTTGGAATGTATTGCAGTGGCGGCGGATTGACATTATCTGAAATTGCATCGTTGAACAATGAATACTATCCAATACTTTACACATTTTCCTGCGATGTCAATCGGCTTGATACCGACAACATTGCAAAATTCTGGGTGGTCAATCCCAGCGGCGGCGGAATTGCTATGTTCGCTCATTCAAATACTGCCTGGTCAACACAATCATATATGGATGACAAGATGTGGCAGGTTTTCTGCGAAAATCATCCACATTTCACAGGAGAATGGCTCGTCGATTGGCTGTTCGAACTGTCTGGAATGCCATACGATATATCCATCCTGAATTTATCGGGGCATTCGCTCACTCCAGTCTCTTCATACCCACCCGAAGAGTTCTCAATATCAATAGACCGTGATTCCGTATGTTATTCCGATACCGTCATCACGCTGACCTTTTCACCTGAACCCGTTCACGATTATCTTATAACCCTATCGTCTGCAAGCCGCATTTTATATCGTGCATATTCGGATTCTGCCGTCAATAATGTGAATTTCCACATCATAGACGATGACACGCTGTATCTGACAGTTTATACTATGCCCGTTCGTCAATTTGCTATTCCCGTCAATCGTCCGTCTTCGCCGCACATCTTCCCGACGGGCGCTCAACTATCAGAAATGTATGCCGATGGAGACGGCGTCTGCGAAATTGGCGAACTCGTTCAAATAGAAATTCAATTCCGCAACGACGGGCTTTCGTCCGGAAATGACACATTTGTGATAAATCTGCCCTTCGTCGATTTTGCCGACACTATTTCAATAAATTTAAGTCCCGCCGAATCGACGATGTATTCGAGCGATTACATCCCGCTTGTGTCATTATCGGATACATTGTTCGGATTATCTGCCATTCCCGTTATTATTGCGAGCGCAGGCGGCGAAGTTGATACCTTTGAACTCGCAATAGCAGGATTTTCCGTAAAGCCCGAATTTTTCTATTACAGAGATGCCAGCGACAACATTCCAGCCATCGGCGACACTGGAACATTTTCAGTTGTCATATCCTGCGAGAGATATGGAAATCTCTTTCATTCTGATGCTGTCTTTTCATCAGACCGCGTCGATTTTTTGAGCGATTCCGTTCCCCTCGCCGATATGTATTCCGCAGAACTTGAAACAGTTTCAATTCAGGGAATAGTGCTTGACACTACAGTCGAATTTTCTTTTACCATTCAAAACCTCTATTTTTCAAGGCGGTGGCATCTCAAATTTGATTATGTTCCCCCGCCTGATACCATCTGGACGGAACCCAATGTTGGCAGCATATCCATTTTATGGAACTCCGCATCAGATGTAAATAGATATATCGTCTTTCGTTCCGACAGTTCGTCGGACGATTTTGAAGTCATCACCGCTGAACCGATTAACAATTCTTATTTCATTGACTACGACATCGAGCCGTTGACCAGATATTACTATTGTGTTTCGGCTATAGATAGTTTTGATAACATCAGTCTGCCTTCGGACACAGCATCAGGTCTTTCCATACTTCCATATTTAGATGGTTTTCCAGTGAGTCTTCCTCTCGGAGTATGGACGGTTTCTTCGCCAGTTGTCTTTGACAGCGACGGAGATGGATGCAAAGAAATATATGTAGCCGATGAATCGGGATATATTTCCGGGTATCACTGCGATGGAACCACCATACTGGACACCACATCCATATTATTGGACAGCGAATCGCAGACGCTCCGCGGTTTCTGGGCATCACTTGCCGCAGCAGATATAGACGACGATGGAACTGTGGAAATAATAGCCGCAGACAGGACAAATCCCTGCAAGATATGGGCTATCGACGGATATGGGAATGTCGAAGATGGATTTCCCGTCACACTCTCCGACAGAATACTGAAAGACTTTGCCGTTGAAGATTTAGACGGCGACGGATATTACGAAATAATATTGTTCAGCGAATACAGGAAACTTTACATAGTGGAATACGACGGCGGTTATTATGTCGGCGAAAGTTATCTTATAGATGACCTTCCCGAATGCACATCGCCATTTGGGGCGTCTGCACCTGCTGTGGGCGATATAGACGGCGATGGTTCTCCTGAAATTATCGTCGGCGGCGGCGTTGACGACAGCACAAATGGATACATATATATCTGGAACGCAGATGGAACAAGAAAAGACGGCTTTCCAATAGTCGTGCCCAATATCCCGTGGGGTTCGCCTGTAATTACAAATCTCGACGACGACACAACCACCCTCGAATTCGTCATATTCATCGTAAATGAAGGGCTTTATGCCTTCGATTGTGATGGGAATATACTATCAGGCTGGCCTGTGCCGATGACAGAACTCGGCTATTGCGATGGGATAAGAACACCATCAGTCGCCGATTTCGACGAAGATGGAAAGAGCGAAATAGTATTTTTGACTGACGAGAAATTGTCCGTCGTTAAAAATGATGGCACAATGTGGACCGGTTTTCCAATCGACATAGGCAATGTTGAATGGTCTGCGCCCGTCATAGCGGACATAGACGGAGACGGAGAACTCGAACTAATATGCCCGAACAATACGCAAATAATCGCCGTGGAAATGTCCGGAGAGATAAAGTCCGATGGATATCCACTTCCCTGTGGAATGGACATAATGTCGTCTCCGATTGTTGAAGACATCGACGGAGATGGACTGCTCGAGATACTCGTTCCCGCATATAACAGCAAACTCTATGCCTGGCAGACATTATCATCTGCGGACACATCGCTTATGCCCTGGTGCACTCACAGAGGAAATTACAGGCGAACGGCAGTTTTCAAACCAGCTGGGACGGAAAATGTTGTGGATGCTAAGAAACCAAACAATATCTCAATGGACATAATTCCAAACCCGTTCAATTCCACCTGCTGCATTTTTGTTTCTGCGACGGAACAAAGTTCGCTGGAAATTTATGATTTGCTGGGCGAGAAAATCAGGCGCTGGAGCATCAGCGATGGCGGTCATACGATATTATGGAACGGCGAGGACGACAATAATGTAAAATCTCCGTCGGGAATATACTTCGCAGTTCTGAAATCGAACGAAGTCAAATTGACGAAGCGCATACTATTTTTGAAATAGCGGCAATTCCTTATCCTGAAAATCTTTTTCCTCGAGTTTTTTAACAATCCTTGTAAATCTGCCCTTTCCCCTGATTGCACTTTCCACCTGGTCTATTGATGTTATGATAACTTCCTCTCCGCCGTTTTCGATGAAATATATTGCCGCTTCTATCTTTGGTCCCATTGAACCTGGGGGAAAGTGCCCTTCTGATAGATATTTTTTTGCACTTTCTATGTCCATTTCTTTCAAATCGCTCTGGTTCGGCTTTCCAAAGTTGAGAGATACCATATCGACACCGGTGATTATCACCAATTTTTTCGCGCCAATGTTCAGGGCTAATACTGCCGATGCTCTGTCTTTGTCTATAACCGCATCCACAGGTTCCAGTGAACCATCTGGATTTTCGACCACAGGTATTCCGCCGCCACCGGTTGAAATCACAATTGCACCGCTGTCGAGCAGTTTTGCGATTGCATCTCGTTCCACAATTTCCTGTGGCCAGGGCGATGGAACCACCCGGCGCCAGCCTCTATTTGAATCCTCTCGCATTATCCAGCCCTGCTCTCGCATCAACTTTTCAGCCTGCTCCCTGTTGTAAAATTGCCCGATAAATTTTGTCGGATTGGAAAAACCCGGGTCATTCCTGTCCACTATTACTCTCGTTACAACAGCGACCACCTCACGGTCCATTTGGGTTGTGTAAAGATGATTTCCGAGGGCAAGGGTGAGAATTACTCCAATTTCCCCCTGAGTTTGCGCTCCACAAATTGAAAGCGGAAGCGGAACAACTTCGCTCTGAGACAATTCCACACGACGAAGAGAATTTCCCACCTGTGGTCCATTTCCGTGAGTAATGGCAAGTTGCCATCCATCAGCGATGAGCGAAGCAATCTTCAACATCGACCTTTTCGCACGCTCAAATTGTATCTCTATCGGGTCGGTTCCGCGCGTCGAAAGCGCATTCCCACCAAGCGCAATGACAATTCTCGGCTGCTCAGCCAAAATGACCTCCATAAAAATTTTCTATAAATAAAATCCAACTCCATCCAGAATGCAATAGATATATCGACATCAAAAATTTGAATTTATCATCATTTTCATTGCTGTCTGTGAAATTCCTGTTATATTATTAAAATAAAAAAATCAGAAATTATGCGGAGGGCAACAAAATGGAAATCGTATTTCTGGGACACGCATCATTTTTAATAAAAGAGAATGCGACAAACATATACATTGACCCTTATCACATAATAGGCAAGCTTCCAAAGGCGGATATGGTTTTAATTACTCACCCTCATTTCGACCACTGCTCTACGGAAGATATTTTAAAAATTTCCTCGGAGACGACAGTTCTCATTTCGCCTGCGGGATGCGATGTCGAAAATATTCAATTGCAAAGAATTGCACCAGGAGAGGAAAAAGCTTTAAAAGATGCCATCATTCGAGCTGTGCCGGCATATAATATCGGCAAAAATTTTCACCCGAAGGAAAACAACTGGGTGGGATATGTAATCGACATTGGACAATACAGGCTTTACCACGCAGGCGATACTGATGTAATTCCTGAAATGGAAAACCTTTCAGTCGATATAGCGCTCCTTCCAATCGGAGGAACATACACTATGGATGTATCCGAAGCGCTGGAAGCGGTGAAGAAAATCGAGCCGAAGGTGGCAATACCAATGCACTTTGGAGACATCGTTGGAACTGTGCAGGATGCCATAAATTTCTGCCAGAAGTGTTCGGTCAAATGCAAGATGCTTTCCAAAGGCGAAAGCTGGACAGTAGATTTTTGAACCACAAAATCTTTTGATATTATATGAAATTATTGCCCTACAATATAAGCATCGTTTTTACTCTGCTGTGTCTGGCAATAGCACAGGCAAATCCAGGCATTACTCTATCAGGCGGCTTTACAGGGCAACTCAACGACAGTAAAACAACAGGATTGATATTCAGCGGAAGGTTCAATTATCCGCTGGGGAAACACTTTTCTGCTGACATAGGAGCGGATTTACTTCATACAGGTTCGGATGGAAACAGCATAATCGACATCCTGCTTGGCTTAAGATATACTCTTTCATTTCATAAGAGATGGGCGTTTGACATAATTCCCGCAGGCGGCGTTGAATTTTTTAAAGATGAGCATAATCCGATTGTATTTCCCTGTGCGGGCATCCGGTTTTTCCCATCGCCGAGATGGCAATTGGGGATTTATTCTGGCTGGCGGCACGCATTTAAATCCGACCCGACTGATGAACTTTTCACAGCATCCGTTTCTGTGGAATACACGATAGGCTTTCACGATAAGGACGGCGATTGGGTTCCCGACGAAATTGATAAGTGCGGCAAAACGCCTTCTGGTGCGCTGGTGGACGAACACGGCTGTGCCCTCGACAGCGATGGTGATGGAGTCTTCGATGGATTTGACAAATGTCCGAACACGCCAAAAGCGGCACTTGTAGATTCACTCGGATGCCCCACTGATAGTGATGGCGATGGCGTTTTCGATGGCGTTGACAGATGCCCCGAAACGCCGAACGATATCCCCATAGATACGACTGGTTGCCCGAAGGACAGCGATAACGACGGTGTGCCCGATTATGCGGATTCCTGCGAAAAAACACCAGAAAGTGCTCTGGTTGACCACAACGGCTGTCCAAAGGATTCCGATGAAGACGGCGTTCCCGACGGAATTGACCAGTGCGAAGGAACACCAACAGGCTTCGATGTTGACCTGTTTGGATGCCCAAAAATTCCGTCCATCGACGGCGAAGTTATATACAACTTATTCGACGACAATCTCGAATTAACGGCGTCTGCTCTCAATCATCTTCACCGCGTTGCCAGGCGAATTCGAGCATATCCCGACAGAACTGTGATAATCAAAGTTCACACGGACACAGAAGGCAGCCCTGCCTACAATAGAAATCGTGCTTCGACCGTCGGCAGAAAAATTATCGCATTTCTCGAAGAACAGGGTATAAACGCCGATATTTTGAAAATATCACCGTCTGGGGAGAAGAACCCGATTATTAAGGGCGCAACAGTGGAAGCAAAAAGGAAAAACAGACGAGCGGTGTTCTCCGTTGAAGAACGGCAATAAAATTTAATTTGCGATGCGTAATATTTTGATAATTCAAACTGCCTGGCTCGGCGATAATATCCTGACGCTGCCCCTCGTATCCAATGCAGCGAAAATCGGAAAAGTTCACATCCTCACGATACCGCAGTGGGCTGATGTATATCGAAATAACCCCGATGTATCATCAATCATAACTTATGATAAACACCGTGCCGAGCGCGGCATATTGGGAATTAGGAGAAAGGGATTTTCGCTTCGTAAGATGAATTTTGATGTCGCTCTGCTGGCGCAGAAGTGGTGGCGCAGCGCATTGGTCGCAAAGCTGGCAAATATCGGGGTTAGAATTGGTTTTGACGATGCCCCCGCAAAAAAATTTTATACTCACACTGTTGAATACGACAGGAACATTCACGAATCGGAACGATTATTAAACTTATTGAAGCCACTTGGCGTTGAACCTGAAATGGTTGCTCCGAAACTCTTTCCGACGAATGACGACGAAAAACAGGCTAAGAAAATTCTCCTTCGACAGGGATGGAACGGCGAAGAGACAATAGCGATAGCGCCGGAATCTGCGTGGCGAACAAAAAGATATCCTCATTTCGTCGAGGTCGTAAAAATTCTTGCCAACAGTGGCTTTTCCGTAATGCTAATCGGCGCAGAAAGGGAAACGGAAAACTTCTTCCGAAAAAATTTATCAGTGAACGAGCACATTTTTTTTATCTTTGGAAAAGAACTACTCGTTGTGGCATCGGCGTTGAAAAATGCGGGTGTTCTAATATCGAATGATTCCGGCGCAGGACACATCGGCGCGGCAGTAAATGTTCCCGTCCTGTCGCTCTTCGGTCCAACAGTGCCAGAACAGGGATTTTTTCCGATAGGTGAGGAGAATCGCATTGTTCAAAAAAATCTGTCCTGTCGTCCCTGCAGCGCACACGGAACAGAAAAGTGCCCACTGGGACATCATCGGTGTATGACAAAAATTGAACCGGAAGAAATAGCACAAACCGCCGTAGAAATGACAAAGAATTGATAGAATGATAAGGACACGAAAAATATTGATTTTCTCATACTATTTTCCTCCTGCGGGTGGAATTTCCTGTCAGAGGATTATTCGATTTTCAAAATTTCTTAAAGAATACGGCTGGCACCCCGTTATTATCGCTGGCAGAAGCAAAACACTCTGGAAAATTCTCGACAATTCCCTGCAAAAGATAGAAAAAAAGTTCGATGTCATAACATATCCGTCCAAAAACAGCGAAATTTATTACTCGACAAAATCGGGAATAATTGAAGCAATCCGCAGAAAAATCATAGCGCATAAAATTGTGCGTGAACTCGACCCAATGAGAGATTGGACACTGGAAGTTGGAAGAAATCTTGCGGAAATCATATCAACTCACAAGCCCGAACTTGCACTGATAACCGTTCCGCCGTTCAGTTCCCTCGAACTTGTTGAGGTTATGAAAAGAACTGCGCCGAAAATTCCCGTCGTTGCCGATATGAGAGACCTCCTGTGGATTTTTTATCCGTATGGTTCTCTACTTCGCAGATACGCGGGGAAAAAGCAATATCGCAATGCGCAATATCTCGTTCCCAAATACCTTTCGCTTGTCGATGGCATCATAGCGCCAGACCGTTCCTTCTTCACAACCCTGAAAGAATATTCCACGGCGCCGATGGCCGAAATACCGACACCATTTGACCCCGATGATTTCTCAAATCTGCCTGAATACAGGCGAAGCGGAAATTTCACCATTTTACATTCGGGTTCGCTCAATAAATTCCACGACCCTGAACAACTGAAGAAAATTTTTTCTCTTCTCCCCGATGATGTATTGGCACGCATAGAATTGATATTGCAGGGACATCATCTTCCCGTGTCTAAGAAAATCTTTTCAGATGTAAAATGGGCAAAAATTCTGCCGTCTGTATCTCACAGAGAAGCACTTTCTATGCAGGTCAGCGCTGATGCGAACATTGTGTTCGTCAGCGTTCCGATAAAATACGGCGGAGCACAGATTATCCCGGGAAAAGTCTTCGATTACATCGGGGCGGGACGACCAATTATCGCCATAGCACCCAAAGACGGTGCATTAAATTCCCTCGTAGAAAAATTCAATCTCGGGTTTTCAGCGCCAATTGAAAATTTTGCCCTCGCCGCAGGAACGATAACAAAAGCATTCAGGCTGTGGGAACAGGGCGTCCTGTCAGAAATTTCTGAAGAGAGCAGAGAAGGATTCTCCGCTACAGAGGTGGTTCGAAAACTATCAGAATTTCTCGAAAGCGTGTCATCCTGAATTTTTAAGGAACACCATAGAATACGAGCGGGAACTTCGCTGCATAATCTGCCGTTTGTATGTTTTTTTAAAATTATCGGCAGCCGATGTATGCTGTAACATCGTAAATTCGCTTATCTCTGACATTTTTAACTTCGAGAATAACTCTCTGCCCACCGTAGCATTTGTTCACCAGTTCGTGCAGTTCGGCGCGATAGCGAACTCTCACCCCGTCAAATGAGAGGATTACATCTCCGCGTTCAAGCCCTGCCATAGCAGCAGGAGAATTTGGATATACATTGCTCACATACACGCCATCGTCGATGTTGCTCAGCGCATCAATTCCGAGCCACCTTTCGCAGTGAGGCTGCACCACTTTCGGCTTTTCCTTGCTGTAGTGTATTGCAACGAGACCTGTCGGTGTGGCTTCGAGCTCGCGATAGATGTCTCTTACATTGTGCTGAACAACCTGTCCAGCGCCGGTTTCAGCACCGGAAGAGACCACAGCGGACTTACTCTCGGGAGCAGAACGCTCCTCCATTTCAAAAGACATATCATATCCATAGCGCCTTACAGGCTGTGGTTTTGGCATCACAACGCGATATTGAGCAATGAAAATCCATCCTGGATATTTTCCCCCCTGACCGGATGGAGAACCGAGGTCAACAAATTCAAAATTTGCGCGATATTCGTTATCCAATTGCCATCCTGCCAGGTCAAAGGACTGATGAGGTTCGAGATACCACCAGCTGCCGCCACCTGGTTCTCTGCCAATTGTGTTCAATCCATCGACATAAACATACACACCCACAGCGAAGGGAGAAGTATTTTCGAGACGAATGTAATATTCTTCGCCTGTGCGAACCTGAATGTCGAAGATTTTGGAAAAATTCCAGTTCAGGAACCGTTTGGGTGGTCTGCTTTCACGATAGAAAGGCAGCCACTTGCCCCCGGAATTTATGCTCACGCGCAAATCGCCGACATTGAGAACATCAAGCGCAAATGCCTGAGAGCAAAGGAACACCAGCAAACTCACCAGGACAAATCGACGCATAATAACCCCCCTATAAAGTTTGTGTTTATATCGAAATAGAAAAATCGTCATAACATAATATATGTTAAAAATTAGTTAAAAAATATTTTTATAAATTTT
>JAGHAI010000092.1 GCA_021161555.1 bacterium | reverse complement strand
GAAATTTTTTATCTGAAGGGGGTATTATGAAAACACTCGACGACATCATTGTATCTCGTGCAATCATCGAAAAATTTATGGAAAGGTTCCGAGACAATCTTGATATTGATGTGGCAATTTGCGGCGGCGGTCCAGCAGGGATGCTTGCCGCCTATTATCTTGCTGAATTTGGACATAAAGTTGCCCTGTTTGAACGAAAACTTTCCGTCGGCGGTGGAATGTGGGGAGGCGGAATGATGTTTAACTTCATCGTAGTTCAGGAAGATGCCGTGCCGATACTTAAAGAACTGGGCATTACCCCTGAACCGTATTCAGAAGACGGCTATTTTACAGCCTGTTCCATAAGAACGATGGCAACTCTCACCGCAAAAGCAACCGAAGCAGGTGCCACAATCTTCAACGCTATGACAGTGGAAGATGTCGTATGGGACGGCAAAAGAGTGGGCGGTGTTGTCGTAAATTGGAGCGCCGCACAAGTTGCAGGTCTACACATTGACCCGCTAACCATCAGAGCAAAGTATGTGGTCGATGCAACAGGACACGATACCGATGTATTAAAAACACTGGTCAGAAAAAACGGCGTAAAACTGTCAACTCCCACAGGAAATATACTGGGCGAACAGTCTATGTTTGCGCTTTCTGGCGAAAAAGATGTCGTAAGAAACACGATGGAAGTATATCCTGGTATTTTTGTTGCAGGAATGGCTGCAAATGCCACATTTGGAGGACACAGAATGGGACCTATTTTCGGTGGAATGCTACTTTCAGGCAAAAAAGTTTCCGAGGAAATTCATAATTGCCTGATTAAGCAAAAATCTTTAAACAGATAAAATGCAAAAAATACCATAATTTCTCAATTAAATGCTGAAATCAGCCTCTTTCATTTCAACCCCATATCGATTTCGCTAAATTCCAGCACGGTATATACATAAATTTCCGTGTCGGGGTCTTTGTAGCAATTTCTCGGCAGCCCCGCCTTTTGAGCGCAAAGTTCGCCCAAAAACGCTTCTTTATCGGGAATTTGTCCCCACACCTGCGGAAGAAATACGCCCGACCGAAATCCCTTTTTGACATAAACACCATCCTTGAACGGTCTCACTTCCTCCCAGGATTTTATTCTCTTGAGCGGCGATAGAACAGAAATCTCGATGTCGATTTCGTCCAGTTCACTTTTCTGAACGGGGTTAAATCTGTAGTCCTGCGATGCCGCTGCGATTGCCATATCCCTCACAGCAAGATATAAAGGACTCCGCGCAACCATCTGCCCGATGCAACCGCGAAGCATCCCCTTTCTATGGATAGTGACGAAGACAGGAGCATCTTCCACAAGCATAGGGTCATCGGGTTTCGGCGGCTCGTATTTTTTCCCATTCTGGACGAGTTCCTCTATGGTTCTTCGAGCCAGTTTCAGAAGATAAAGTTTCTGCTCCTTCGTGAGTGAATATTCATCGGTTCCGGGCACTGCTTCTTCGGTTTTGCTTTTATCTGCGCTGTCTGAACCCGACGAGGAATTTTCTGCATCACCATTTCCTTCAATGAAGGCAACTGCACAATATCCAACGACGCCGTGCGATGCAGTAGATGGCTGGGTATCACCGGAATTAGCATATTTCAACAATTTTATCTTCGACGCACCGACCTTCGGCATAACCGTCATCGCCGTGAGAACACCCGCCCAGCCGCAAAATGCACCGACGCCGGACTGCAGATGACCAATTAAGCCATTCACATCGTCAGCAAGAACAAACTCCAGCGTTTTCTGGTCTGTGGCAACCGCTCTGTCATATGGAAGATAATGACTCATATCCGTCGAAACGACGAGAATCGTCTTCGACCAGTCGATATTCGCGGAAAGAAGCGCATTTGTGAGTGTCTCAATTTCTGCACCTGTCTGATGTGAAAATGCAATCGGGACAAGCGTAAAATCGTTGTTCAGCGCATACTGCAAAAAAGGCAGTTCTATTTCAAGCGAATGTTCGCCAGTATGAACATCTTTTCTATACTGAATCATCTGCGGAGCATAATCGATAATTTTTTGAGCGAGCTCCTCGTTCACCTTTATCTTTCCGAGCGGCGTTTCCCAGGCTCCCTTTGCCCAGACCGATATTCCTTCCCAATTGGGCGGTCTGTGAGCAAATCCTATGAGAATTACTGTATTGCCGCGATATTCATCGGCATTTTGCATAAGCGCCTTGAAACTATACGCAGCAACCGGTCCTGAATAGACATACCCTGCGTGCGGAGCGATAAGCCCAAAAATCCTGCCGTCGATTTTATCCACAGACGCTTCATCCATAAATGTCTTTATCATACTCGTCAATGAATTTTTATCGCCTGGATACCACGAGCCTGCAACAGCAGGCTTTCTGATGTCTTCCATATTGACCTCCTCGCTACCTTTTGCACAGCCAGAAAAGATTATCGAAATCGAAAATAGAAAAATCCACCATTTCATCTCATCCTCCTATATTCTAATAATATAAGAAATTTTTCATTCAAAGCAAGGTGGATTACTATTACAAAAACGGCGCTTACTTTTCGCCTGCTTTACACTTTCTCTTCAGCGCTTCGTTATACTTATCGACGATGTCGGAAGCCTGCTTCAATGAAATGGTATGCTTTTTGGGGTCTGGCGGTTTGTGTTGAGCGATATAGTTTGAAATCGTCCCGATGACAATTCCCAGTCCTGCAACGCCAAGCACAACAGAACCAGCGAGGTCCATCGTCGATGGAGTTTCCATATCCCATATCTTCATTCCCCAGTATATACTTCCACCCATAAGCCCCAATCCGAGAGGCAGACCTATTGCAAGTTGCACGGAACTTCTCCTTCGAGCTAACTCCCTCCGCGACGCAAGTTTTTCGGCGAGAATCTTCTGCCCTGTGATTTCAAGAAGAGCATCGTCTGTGAGCAGAGACGAATCATTCCGCGCAAACCATTTTGCATCTCTTCGGGCGAGCAAATCGAGGTTATTGCCGTCCATCATCCAATCGGTTTTAGTCTCAAATACATTCGCCTTGTTTTCAATTCTCACGACAAGCCAGATTTTTTCAAAATCATAGCAATCGTCTGCCCAAAGAGATAGAAACATAAGAACTATTATTGCCGATATCTTCTTCATATTGTTCAAAATATAAAAG
>JAGHAI010000013.1 GCA_021161555.1 bacterium | reverse complement strand
CGCAATTTTTAAAATTAAATTAGAATTGCAGAATATCAAATTAAAAAATTTACATTTGCCGGGGTGGCGGAATTGGCAGACGCGCTAGATTCAGGATCTAGTGGGCATTATGCCTGTGCGGGTTCAAATCCCGCCTCCGGCATTTTTCCCTGAAAATTTGGTTACCTATTCGCTAATCTTTTCAGAGCAAATTGACAGGAACAATTTTTATTATCGGAGGGGGAGGGATTCGAACCCCCGGTCCCAAAATTGGGACAACGGTTTTCGAGACCGCCCCGTTCGACCAGACTCCGGCACCCCTCCTCTATTGTCTTTGAAAAAAGTATTTTTACGACAACTATGCAAGAAAAATTTAAAAATTTTGCTGAGTTTTCAACTAATTTTCTATAACTGCAAAAACTTTCGGGGCGCTATCGATGCTATCAAATGCGTCAAAAAGTTATGCCGATATTAAAACCTTTGCTCCTCCCCTTCTTCATCTTTAATAAATGAAACTTCTACCACACGGCATTAAAACCACTTCCTTTTTATGAAAATTATTACACCAATGGCAGATAGAACAACAGAAATGCCAACGGTTATGAGAAAAGCATGTGGAGAATCTTGGAATGGCAAACTTATATTCATTCCATATATACTCGCTACCAGAGTTGGTAACATTAAAATGATTGTAACTGATGTTAGAAATTTCATCACAATATTTAGATTATTCGATATTATTGATGCAAATGCATCCATCATTCCGCTAAGTATATTGCTATATATATTAGCAGTTTCAATCGCCTGTTTATTGTCTATCAGGACATCCTCCAGAAGTTCATTATCATCAAGATGTGATTGCAAAATTCCGATTTTTTGTAGTCTTTCCATCATAAGCTCATTTGATTTTAATGAAGTTGTAAAGTAAACCAAGCTTTTCTCAAGATTGAGCAATTTTATCAATTCATCATTTTTCATATCTTTATGTAGTTTTTCCTCAACTTCAGCTGTTGCTTTATTTATTTCCTTAAGATATTTCAAATACAAAATAGCGGTTTTCTGGAAAATATGCAAAATCAATATATTCCTATCTTCGTAGGAGAAATCCTTCAGTTTCGTATCCATAATGAAACTTTCGAAAACAATGTTTTTCTCCGAGCAAACTGTTAAAATTAAATCATCTGTAATTATAATGCCAACCGGCAGAGTAATATATGGAACATCAGTATTATCGCTGTTGACCTTAGGAATTCTCAATACAATGAGAATGTTATATCTTTCATCTATTTCTATTCGCGCTCTTTCGTCTGAGTCTAAAGGGTCGGTGATAAAATCTAAAGGAATATTCAGCTCTTGCGTTAACTTTTCTATCTCTTTCTGAGACGGAGACGAAAGATTTACCCAAGAACTTTTTTCGAACTTTTCCACTCTTTTTAATTCACCTTTTAACTTCCTAAATATTTCAATCATTTTTAAACCTCTACTTATACTTGTCATATTTTCCAATTTTTTTAATACATAATGTAAAAACCTTTTAGATTTAATGTGAAAATCATTTAAATCCAAAAGGTATGCCAATATTAGAACCTTTACCCCTCCCCTTCTTCATCTTTTTGAACATCTGCTGCATTGCAACAAATTCCTTCAGCAATCTATTTACCTGCTGAACGGATGTGCCGCTCCCTCTGGCGATGCGCTTCCTTCTGCTGCCGTTGATTATGTCGGGGTTTTCGCGCTCTTCGGGGGTCATCGAATTTATTATCGCTTCTATGTGCGAAAATTCCTTCTCGTCGAAGTCAAGTTTCATCTTTCCCGCGCCTGGTATCATTTTCAGCAGGTCTTCGAGAGGTCCCATTTTCTTTATCTGTTTTAACTGTTTTAAAAAATCAGAAAAGGTGAATTCCGCGCGCAGCAATTTCTTTCTCATCTTTTCCGCCTCTTGTTCATCAATAGTTTTCTGCGCCTTTTCCACAAGCGAAACGACATCGCCCATTCCCAAAATCCTGTTAGCCATTCTATCAGGATAGAACGGTTCGATGGCATCTGTTTTTTCACCTGTTCCGATGAACAGAATTGGTTTACCGACGACTGCGCGCAGAGATAAAGCCGCTCCACCTTTCGCATCGCCGTCGAGTTTCGTCAAAATAAAACCATCTATGCCAACCCGTCTGGCGAACTCCTGCCCCACTTCAACCGCTGTCTGCCCTGTCATAGCATCCACGACGAGAAATACACACTGCGGACGGAGACGAAGTTGAAGTTCTTCGAGCTCTCTCATCATCTCGTCGTCTATTTGCAATCTTCCTGCGGTATCGAGAATGAGAATGTCGTATCCTTTCATCTGCGCTTCTGCGATGGAGCGATTTGCGCAGGAAAGCGGCGTTTCGAGCATCTGAGGAACGATAACGGGAACGGAAATCTGGTTTCCGAGAATTTGCAATTGCTGCGCTGCCGCCGGACGATAGACATCGAGAGCGACCATAGCAGGATTCCATT
Organism: bacterium; assembly: GCA_021161555.1. Taxonomy (GTDB): domain Bacteria; phylum UBP14; class UBA6098; order B30-G16; family B30-G16; genus JAGHAI01. Next base: position 446 of record JAGHAI010000013.1, on the reverse strand, counting down.
TCCTTTCGCGAAGCCACACGGCAAGTTTCGCCGCGTGTGTCGTCTTCCCCGAACCCTGCAGACCCACGAGCATAACAATCGTGGGATTTGCTTTCGGTAATTTTATGCTTTGCACTCCCCTGCCGCCGAGCAAATCGACCAGTTTATCGTGAACGATTTTTATTATCTGCTGACCTGGGGTAATGGATTTCATCACCTTTTCCCCCACAGCTTCCTGCTGAACTGATTCTATAAAGCTTTTAACCACCTTAAAATTGACATCCGCTTCGAGCAGCGCCCGGCGAACTTCCCGGAGTCCGTCGGCTATGTTTTTTTCAGAAAGTTTTCCTCGCCCGGTGAGTGATTTAAATGCCTGATTTAATCTTTCAGTAAGTTGCTCAAACATTTTTAATCTCCGTAATTTGCTTTATTCCAATAAGATTAGAATTTATCTTCCAATATATTAT
>JAGHAI010000114.1 GCA_021161555.1 bacterium | reverse complement strand
ATATTATAATATTGAGAGATGTAAGGAGGATTTATGTTTACATTAAAATTTAATTTCTTAATTTTGGCAATTTTCCTTTCAGTGATTGTTTGCTTTGCATCTGGAGATGAAATATCACAGCCAGGCGGCACAGTTGACATAGACAAATTAAATGAATATTTGCGATTGCACGGGGCAAAGTGGACTGCGACTGAAAATAAATTTTCCGCAATGACGCCCGAAGAACGGCGTCATCGTCTTGGTTTAATACTTCCCGAACGACCACTGCCGTTTTCAAGAATGATGCGCGAGGAGAAAAGTTCTCTGGCATTTCCGTCGCATTTCGACTGGCGCGATGTCAATGGGAACGATTTTACAACACCGATAAGAAGTCAGGGAGACTGCGGCAGTTGCTGGGCATTCGCAGTTATCGGCGTGGCGGAAGCGATGATAAATGTCGCTGAAAATGACCCCGATATCGATGTAAATTTAAGCGAACAATATCTCGTTTCGAGCTGCTGTCCGTATGGAGACTGCGACGGCGGATATACCTATTATACATTCGAGTTTCTCCAATCAACAGGTGTTCCCGATGAAGGATGCTATCCTTATGAAGCATCAAATTCTCCCTGTTCGGATAGATGTTCCGATTGGTATGGTCATCTGCGCAGTTTTGGTGCACCTTTCTGGCTGCCGTCGGGGGCTTCCGTCAACACGATAAAATCTGCGCTCGAAGATGGTCCTGTGGTGATGTGTATGGAAGTTTTCACCGATTTTTTCTATTACTTCGGTGGAATTTACGAGCATATCTGGGGCAGTTTTGAAGGCTGGCATGCTGTTGCTCTTGTCGGATGGGATGACGACGATTCCTGCTGGATATGCAAGAACAGCTGGGGAACCTGGTGGGGCGAGGGAGGATGGTTCAGAATTAAGTGGTGGCAATGTTCCACTCACGATTGGATAAGTGGAATAGAATACATTCCTCTTTCCGTGGATGTGGGAACGGATACCACGATTTTTCTCGACACGCCGGCAATCTTATCCGCATCGGCATTCGGCGGAAGCCCCGATTTGTCCGACACCGATGGATATTATGCGGTCTGGCATCCCGGAACTTATGTGGAAGATTCCACATCGATGAACACTGTGGCTCATCCAATTCGGCTGACGACATATTCCGCAGAAATTTCCGATTTGAATACCACAAAGTGGGATTTCAAACAGATAAATGTGGTAGTTCCCATATCCGTTTCATCGGAATATGGTGCGCCATATCCCACCGACGACGAAATTCTGACGGTAGGCGAACCGGTGGAATGCTATGTCGATTCACTTATCGAAATCGGACCCGATAGATATGCGCACTGCTGTGGATTTAATGTGAGCGGTCCCGATTCTATGTGCGGAGATTCAAGTAGATTTACCCTCACACCCACAGGCTATGACACAATAGTCTGGCTATGGGAAGAAATTTTATCGGTAAAAAATGCGTCCGTCAGCGATAATCTATATTTAAAAATCTCGCCAAATCCCTGCAATCCGATGGCGAAGATAAACTTATACATACCACAGGCATCCGATGTGTCCATATCCGTAAAAAGTATAACAGGTCGGACGATTGCAAAAATCTTAGACACACATCTTCCTGCTGGTGAATATGAATACTACTGGGATGGCGTCGATTTATATGGAAAAGATGCTCCTGCGGGAACTTATTTCGCAGTTATTTATGTCAACGGGAAGCGAATAATGGGGAAAATAACACTTGTAAAATAAAATTACTCTGCGACAACATTTTTTCAGACCAAAATCTTCCTGTCAAAATCAAACTTTTGCCGAGCAGGCAATTGGATTGGGGAGCTTTCCGCCTGTATATTAAATCAAATTGCTCAAATGAAATAAAATAAATATTGCAATTATCTTTTCTTCAGTATATATTTGATAAAATTCGAATTTAAAATATCGAGGAAAAGCTATGAAAAAACTGATAAATCTTGCAGAGGAAATATCCGCCGATTGCACCAATGGTTCATCTGTTCTTGCGAGACGATTTATAGAACGGCTCGTGGAAGGGAATTTTACGCCGGATGAATATGAAAATTCTGTTCGTATGATACTCGAAGCACATCCGGATATGGCAATATTGAAACATTCAGCCAGAGTGCTTCAAAAAGTTCCCTTCGATAGGTTGCCATCTGCCGCACAGGAATTTTTAAAATCTCTCGAAAGAGCGCCTGAAAAAATTGCCGAACATCTAATCAACATTTTGCCCCAGAATGCACAGGTTATGACATACAGCCGAAGCGGAACGGTGCATACTTCTCTTCTTCTTGCGCACAAAAGTGGGAAATTAGGTGGCGTGGTTCTTTCGGAAGGCAGGCCCGATTTTGAAGGGAAGAAATTTGCTGAAGAACTGGCTCTTGCAGGCATAGAAACAACATTGACAACGGACTGTGCTCTTTCAACTCTCATAGAATTCGTCGATGTCGTTCTCGTTGGCGCTGATGCAGTAACGCCAGAATTTATAATCAACAAAGTGGGGACTCTGCAGGTCGCTCTCGCCGCAAATTACGCCGATAAACCTATTTATTCTCTGGCTTCCACGCACAAATTTGCCTCAACAGCATCGCCGAATAAGACATATCCATCTTCAAAGATATGGGAAAACCCGCCAGAAGGAATTAGAATCGCCTCGCCTCTTTTTGAAAAAATCCCGTTAGCCCTGTTCAATGCCGTTATCTGCGAAAGAGGACAGGCGGGATTGCAGGAAATAGAAATGATTGTTGAATGAAATTAAATTAATTTGTTAAAAAAATTCAAAGAAAATTTTTTATTGCTTTTTTATTTATAAATATATATT
>JAGHAI010000003.1 GCA_021161555.1 bacterium | reverse complement strand
TCTATTTTCTTATTAGATATCAATACATTATCAGCATGATTATACGCAATAACTGTCCCTAATACTCCTAATAATCCACCTAAAACACAAGAATAGCCAGCAATACTTTTTTCATGACTATTTTCAGCATCTCTTTTCCCATTTAAATATCCCTCACTATAAGTACCAGTTATTTTATTATTATCACTAGTCTTGCTACTATCATTATACAATACTATAGACCTAAATTTTCTTATCCAACCCACATTATCCTTATACAATACCTGTCGCCAATTGCCTATCTCATCATATACTTGCAAAGTTTCTTGTTTTTCAGTGAAATATATAATCTTTGAACTATCATTCGGTTCAGCAAATATTTTTGTATTTGCAGGTATTACTATCTTTAATTGTGCATAACTAATTGTAATCCCAAACACTAAAAAAAGAAATTTAATATTCATCATTTTACCCCCTGATTACATAGTATTGCGCTAAATCTCCGCCGTGTCTCCCGGCGTGTATTCCGGCTTTAATATCCAATATGCTTCTTTTCCCTTGCCAATTCTCTTCGCCCCCATTTTGACAAGACGCTTTCTAAGGTCTTCAATATATTTCGCAAAAAAGTCATCTCTGTCGAAGACAATCCAGCATTTTATCGTCATATCGAGAAAAATTGGACTGCCATATCGAACTTCATCGGGTGTTTTAATTATAGGCGACAGTTCTATCTTAAAACCCTCCCGCTCGTATATTTCCCATAATCTATCTGAAATAGCGTCCTCAACATTTTCCACAAATGCTTCTATCCTATTGCCCCTTCCATTGGGCAAATTTTCTGCAACTATGAGAAAATCCACATCGGAACCAGGACTATGTTCGTCATTGCCCACCGAACCGAACACGACAAAACTCACCAAGTTTTCCCGGTAATAATTTTTGCAAAGACGAAAGACATCATCCACCACTTTTTTATATACATCCTTATATCCCATAATTCCTGATATATCAGCCCGACAGAATTATTTAAAAATCTTTTCAGGATATGCCTTCAGTGTCAACATCCAATCCTGCAATTTTTGAATGCGGGTATTTTTATCCTCGGGGATGTTCAGCGGCCTTCCTCTTCCGTCGAAGATAATACCGACGACTCCGCCCCACACAGTCGTTTCAAACGATTTTCCCTTTCCCTGGCCGACATCAAACCCCCGCAATGGATTAAGTTTTATTTTCGCGCTCTCATCCACACCAAGAGGATAAAGGAGCATTTCTCCAAACTTCAGTTCGCCGCTCTCAGTTTTTCCATCGGGGAATTCGATTTCAAATTCGAGAATTTTCTTTCCGTCCTTTTCCAGCCCCACAGGCGTGATGCAGGTTCCCAGTTTGATAAGACAATCTCGGTGAAAGACCTGCAGAGCTGCTTCCTTGTGCACCTGCGCAAGCACGCCGAGATGAGGCATCATAAAGATTGAATCCACTGCAAGTTGAGTGATACCCATCGGCTGAAATGCGTCGATCATCATCATCGCCGCCTGGTTTCTGCGGGGTGCGTGCGACAGAACTCCGCCTGAACCGATAATTATGTCGAGCGACATCATATCTACAAGAGTATGAGCAACCTCGGACGATTGGTCAAATGTATCGGACACAGTGCGTTTTTTCTGCACACCTTTCAATTCCGTAGCAAATGTCTTATGATGGTAGAAGGCGAGTCTCAGTGCTTCGCGGGCAAGCGCCTGTTCAAAGAGTAAGGTGTCCATCGTCTGTGGAATTGTCGTCGGGCGAATCATCTTGTTTTTTACCTGATTCCGCAGGGCGCGCTCATCCATATCGAAGGGTATCCACCGCATCACATTGTCGATACCTGCTTCGGTGAAAACATTTGAAATAGAATAACTCATACCGAGATTTGCCGAAACCGTCCTGTTGAACTGCGGGACATCTTTGCTATCGCGGAATACCGAGAATACATCGGTCGTTGCGCCGCCAATATCGACACCGAGAACCTGAATGTTTTCCTCATCGGCGACGAGTTTCATCATATCGCCGACTGCTCCTGGCGTGGGTCGTATTGGTGCATCTGTCCATCCCATAAGTTTTTTATATCCAGGTGCCTGCGCCATCACATGTTCCATAAAAAGATTGTGAATTTCCTCTCGGGCAGGTTCGAGATTTTCGATATCGAGCGTTGGGCGGAGATTGTCCACAAGATACAGTTCCACCTTATCGCCGAGCGTGTTTTTAACGGCTTCCCTTGCATCCTTATTTCCCGCGTAGATTATTGGAAGTTTATACGACATCCCCAGCCTCGGCTTTGGCGCGGCAGCAGCGATGAGTTCCGCCATCTGGACAACCTGCTGTATGTTTCCTCCATCGACGCCACCTGCGAGCAAAATCATATCCGGGCGCAATCTGCGAATGCGCTCAATCTGTTCGTGAGTCGGTCTTTTATCGTTTGCGGCGATGACATCCATCACAATTGCGCCAGCGCCAAGAGCAGCACGTTCTGCGCTTTCCGCAGTCATCGTCCTGATGAGACCAATCACCATCATCTGCAAACCACCACCAGCAGAAGATGTGGAGACATAAATATCAGCGCCAATATCCCCCGAAACGGGACGAATTATCTGACCCGAATTATCTATTAACTTTCGATTGGCAAGTTCCTCCACTTCGTTCACCGAATTGAGCACTCCCATAGTGACATCTTCAAAAGGCGCTTCGACCGTCGTGGGCGCTTCACCGCGCACAATCAGACGATATTCGTCATCGCGCCTTTCAATCAAAATTGCCTTTGTCGTTGTGCTGCCGCAATCTGTCGCAAGGATTACATTTATGTCTTTATGTTCCATAAACACTCCTTCGAAAAATTTACATTCTATAAATATAAATAAATATATGGAAATAGCAAAATAAAACTTCATCTAAAAGTCCAAAATTTTTGTAGAAAGATGTCTTGTCAACAAGCATTAT
>JAGHAI010000021.1 GCA_021161555.1 bacterium | reverse complement strand
TTATTTTTTGGATACCCTCCTAATTCTGTATTTAAACAGAGTATATATACTGGGTTTGAAGAGATTACAAAAAAGGTAAACAATCCAGAAGATATTATTGGGTTTTATAAAGAACGCCTTGAAAATCTTGGTTATTTTATAAAAGCAAAATCAAATCTGAAATGGTTAATTGAAAAAGAATATTCAGAAAATGATATTAAACAGTTTCTTGAGATAATAGAAAAAGTGATTTTAAAAATTAAGGAAAGAGGCTTGAAATAAATAGGCAATAATCATATAACACAGCATATAGGCTGCGGGCTTACGCCCTTTCCCCTTGGGACATTGCTCCCTGCGGTCGCAATGTCGTATATGCTCGGAAAGCAAAAGTTTTTTGCTTATCAAAAGAAGTTTCTTGCAATTTTTAAAAATTTTCATTCCATATTCCAGGGATATGCAAGTCATAAAAAATGGAGGTGGGAAGTGAAAAAGATTTTTTTGTGTGCTGTTTTTATTTTTCTGTTCATCTCTGGATGTTCAAAAAGCACCAGTTCGGGAGGCGGCGGAGATAATAATGACAACGATAACCCAGCGCATACCGTGACGCCCACGATGGGACTTCTATCGAGCGATATAGTCGATGACTTTTTCATCACTCGGGGAATGGATGTCGCGTCAGATGGCGAAGGCGGTTTTTACTTTATGGACTGGCACAATTCCGGTGCGCCAGAACAACAGATAATTTTGTGGAATGGTGACGAGTTCACTGCGACGGGACTGACGCCGAGTTGGTTTATCGAGGCGATGGGATTTGAAGGATATGGCGAGTTCGACGATATTTCCACAGACGGCGAGGGAAATCTTTACATCATAATCAATTTTGAATCTGACGGGCAATATCTTTCCATATTTTACAAAGAGCGCGGCAGCGAAACGATATATTATTTCGCCGACACCGATGCGATGGCAAGCATAATAAGTTCTGCGGGGCTTTCGATGGGCGGAGTTAATTCCGTCAAGACGAGGATGCAGATGACGGAAGATAAAAATTTGTGGCTCGTGGCGTGCGATACTGAAGATAATCTCGCAATAATATATATGGACACAGGCGGGGATGAGATACAGGTCTCAAGCTGGACGATGAGCGAAACGGATTACTGGTCCTTCTACGATAATTTCAAGCTTGGGCTTGGCAACGATGGAGATTTATTGCTGACGGATTGTGAACACGGGACTGTGTGGCGCTGCGACCCGCAGACAGGTCCCGAGCCGTATATTTCTCTGGAAAACTTCCCTCAGACTATGTCTGCATTTACCGAACTCGACGATGGCTCGCTCGTGTTTGCCTCAAATTATGTGACTGACATCGAAATTACATTTATAACCGACGGATATGGATACATAGTCGAGGAGATAACTGGAATTTTTGCAGAAGGCTACGACAAACTTTTCTATGCACTTCCGTCGGGAGACGGATGGGAACTATTCTACTGGAACGCATCTGATATAGTGGAGACTATGGGCAGAGACGGGATTCCACTATTCTGGCATTTCCACATCGACCCGTTCGACGGAAAAATTCTTCTCTGCGATGAAAATTACGGCGATGTGTATAAACTGGAATTTGATGTCCAGCCTGCTGTGTTTTAGCTGACATCGATATTGCCGAACGGCGTCAGTATTGCGTTTATGTGTTCGCCAGAACGGATGATTGTGTTCTTCCACACCACAGAATTTATTATCCTGCATCCCGATGATATTCTGGCGTTTTCGCCTATCACCGCAAAGCCACCGACCACAGCATCGGGATGAATGTATGCCGTGGGATGGATGTATTTGCCTGCTCCTGAATTGTCAAATGGGAGCGAACCGTCGGAGAGAATTTTTCTGTGCAACTGCAGATACGAACCGAAGGTTCCATAGTCGCACCAGAAATTTTTCGTCCTGTATCCAAAAATTTTCCCCCGCTTAATCCACATTTCAAGAAATTCTTTCAGCGGAGCAAATCTATTGTGCGGCAGAGATTTTAAAAATGCCGAGTTCATTATGGCGACGCCTGAATATGTGAACCCTTTCCCCTGTTCTATGGAGATGACTTTATCGTTTTCACCGCAGACGACGGAGTTTGTCGGTGGGTTATCGACGAGAACGAGGGTAACCGCGGCATTTTTGCTTCTGTGAAAATCGTAAATCTCAGGAATGTCAAAATCTTCGATTACATCGCCGTTGTGAAGGAGGATGTCCCCTTCGGGATTTTGCGCAAGGCGAAATAAATTGCCGATGCCACCAGCAGTGCCGAGTATTTTTTCGGATTCTACTTCGATTTTTATTGCATTTTCAAAGCGGGAAAGCGAAGTTTTTTTCACTGCATCTATTATCTGTTCTGCGAGGTGATGGGCATTTATGTAAAAATTTTCTATTCCATTTGAAGATATTTTTTCTATGATAATTTCGAGGGCGGTTCTGTCGATTATGGGAAAAAGCGGTTTGGGGACGAAATTCGTTAGAGGGGCAAGCCGTGTGCCGAAGCCCGCGCACAGGATAAACGCAGACTTTATGTTCAAATTTTCAGTGGGCATATTTATCGCTGTGCGTTTTTTAATATAGTCTTTACTTTGTCTTGGTGGAAAAATAATTTATATTATGATTGATATTTCCTTATAATGTAATAGAGATTTTTAGTAAAAGAACGAAAATCGGGATGGGCATTATGAAGATTTTTAAAAATTTGCGTTTTTCAATGTTTCTCGGCTATTTTGCCTTTTCATCTTTTTTATTCGGGCAAACTTATGTTGACAGCATTTCAGTTGAACAGTTGACCGATGGCAGTGGACTTATTAAAATTTGCTACAAGGCTCACAATGTTTACGACAGCACACTTGCTATGAATGTCCAGGCGGCGTGGTATGATACCAGTTCTACCTGGGATATCTCGGTCATAACGATACTTGATACGATGTCTGTTTACTCGCGCCCCAATCAGGGCTGGCGCGTTGCTGCATCCCCTGAAGGTATCAGACATTGTTTTCTGTGGGATATCGGAAACGACATCGGAAAGGCGGAAAGGTGCGGTTTTAAGATGAGGTTTTCAGTGTTCGATTCCATTCTTTCCGAATATTCTCTGGAAGATTCCTTTCGCGTGATGGATACGCTTCGTCCTTTTATTCAGACTTTTGGTCTCGGGTATCGCCACGGTCAGTTGTGGATACTTTTTCATAATGACAGCACACACGACTGCTGGGTTCGTCCATATTCGATGCCCGATGTAATTCCAGGCGACAGTTTTTACATCGGTTCTGTGACCGTCGGTCCATCTGATATGACTTTCGCGGGAGATAGGCTTTTCTGGACAGAAGATACGCGGATGCTTCTGAAGGAATACGATTTTGAAACTGGCGAATCAAATGTCGTCTGCGGCGATTGGTGGGACCTGCCAGGAACATCGAATCATCTTGCCGGCGCCGCATTCGACGGAGAACACCTGTGGGTGTGCTTCTGCGAAGGAACTTTCATCGCACTCGACACGACGGATTTTTCCCTTGTAGATACGATATTTTTCCCCGAATTTGGCGAATCTGTTCCTGCCACCTGCGCCGACGGACTCGCCTGGGGTCTGGGGCTTTTGTGGTGCTACAGCAACGATAACATCGTCTATGCCATAGATGTTCACGAAAAAAGAATCGTCTATGAAATACCGACTGGCGCGGTGGCTCTCGCCACAGGAGCAGAAGGCGCTGCCTGGGATGGAACAAATCTGTGGGTCCTCGATTACGGCAGGGGATTTCTGTATAAGATTTCCCTGTTCGGACAGATAAGGTTTTACAACGCCCCCGATTTCTGCTTCGACAATATTCCCCCGCGTGTAGAATGGATTTCGCCCGCCTGTCCCGACTTTGCCGATACTTTTCTTGCGGGAGACACAGTGCAGTTGCGCTGGTCAGCGCAGGACAGCAATTTGTCCGGCGGGCAGAGTATCATACTCCTCGAAGACGATACCATCGCCGATATTCCTGCCGAAGACACGACATTCGACTGGAATGTGCTGCCCTGGTTCGGCTGGGACGGCGCGTTTGAAATATCTGTCCGGGATAGTTTTATGAATAAGACGACAGCGACATCCTGTTTGTTTATGATTGCACCCTATGATTATATCGGCGAAGAAATAATTGCTCCAGATATGTTTTCCGTTTCCGCATATCCCAATCCTTTCAACTCGTATGTTGCCATTACGGTATCTGGCGGTAGGGGTTTGGCAAGTAGGGGTTTGGCAAGCCAAACCCCTACGAATATTAAGGTCTACGATATAATGGGGAATGTTGTTTATAAATTACCCCCTCTATCCTCTAACTCCTTTCTCCCCGAGGAGAAAGGAGAATCTTTCCCTCTCCTTGGGGAGAGGGAAACACAAAGGGTGAGGGGACGATTCACCTGGACGCCTGACGAATCTGTTCCATCGGGGATATATCTCATTCGCGCCACAATCCCGCAACAGACGAAATCGGTCGTCTGCACGAAGCGGATTGTGTATTTGAAATAGAACATAATTTAGTGCATCCTGGCGAGCGGTTTCAATCGCTCGCGTATGTTCCTCTGCTATAATATAAATATTTTCAAATTTTTTAAAAAAAAGTTGCCATATTCTAATGGTAAATGTATTTTAACAAAGCTTGAAATGTCTAAAAGCAACATACAAGGGAGATTGCTATGGTCAGGAAGATTTTTGTTCTGTTTCTGCTCGTTATTATCACGGGCGCATTTTCAGTGCCCATCGCTTATCAGGGCAAATTGACGAACGCAACGGGAGTAGGCATAAACGACACAGTCGATATAGCCATATTGATTTATGACGCCCCAACACTTGGAACGCTTATCGACGCCGATACATCGACAAGCGTCATAGTCTTCCACGGGCTTTTTTCCACAATTTTCGACTTAAACATTCCTGCTGCTTCCATAACTGGTGCGCTTTACGCGGAAATCCAAATTTACGATGGCAGTGTTTGGCGGGTATTGAGTCCTCGCCAGAAAGTAACATCGACTTTCACGGCTATGTGGTCTCAAAAATCGGATTGGGCGGCGAATGCTCATCATGCTGACTATGCAGATAGCACTGTTGTTATCGTTTCTACTACTTATGCAGATAGTGCTAAATATGCGATATATGCAGATACTGCGTATTACACTGCATTTGCCGATAGTGCAAGAGTTTCCGATACTGCTCATTTTGCAGATGAAGCGGGTTTCACAGTAAATGCCGATACCGCAAATTATACCACATTTGCCGACAGCACTCGTATTGCTGCCTTCGCCGATTCCGCAAGAATTAGTGCATTTGCCGATAGCGCGGGAGCGGTTACCTGGGATAAGATTTCCAATTATTTGATGGCCGTAAATGATACTGCTTTCCATAAAATAACGGTCAGTGATACATTTAAATGTTTGACTTTCATTACAGATACTTTGCTTTCGTTTTATAAAATCAATTCCGATGGGCAGACAGGTGTCTACATCGAGCAGTTTGGGCATCCATCTTTGCCGCTGTTTTTTGCTATATATGATTCTGCTACGACAAGGGGAATAATTTATGCGGCGGGAGATACTATAGCGATTATCGACCCAGTGCAAACTGCCGATGGATATGCAATCTTGTTTAATAGTGACACGGCGTTAACGATAAATGTTATCAATGATAGTTTAAGCATCGGTGTTTTAGTTAATTCAGATACGGTTTTCTATTTAGATTACGACAGTCTTATGGTGGACCTATTAGGCACGGACGATATTTGGGGCGCTTTATCGGATACATTTGATAATTATTCGGATAGTTTAATGAATGAGTTTTCCGATAGTTTAAATTCATTCAGAAGCGAACTTTCCGATACTTTGAGTTCAAGATTTATCGGCGGGACGGGAACAATCCCATCCGGCAGCCCATCTGTCGTGATAAACGAGCCTAATGTGACATCGACATCTATTATTATGATAACTTTGGATTGCACAGGTGGAACTAATGCAGGTTTTAATGTGCCTGTGGCGATTTTAAATATTACCGATGGCG
>JAGHAI010000181.1 GCA_021161555.1 bacterium | reverse complement strand
TGGCGTTTATTGGGTTTCAGAACGATGGCTCGGCGGAATGATGACCAATTTCAGAACCATTCGGCAGAGCGTCCAGAGACTGCGCCAGATTGAAAAGATGTTCGAGGACAGGACCACTGAACAGCTGACTAAAAAGGAAGTGAATATACTTCGCAAGAAGCTGGAGAGGCTGAACACGGTTCTCGGCGGCGTCAGGGATATGGAAAACCCGCCCGATTTGATTTATCTTGTTGACCCCACGAATGAAAAGACAGCTGTTCTTGAAGCGAGAAAGCTTGGAATCCCCATAGTTGCCATCGTTGATACGAACTGCGACCCCGACCTGATTGACCACATCATACCAGGAAACGACGACGCGATAAAATCGGTGAGGCTAATTACATCTATTATGGCAGATGCCGTAATAGATGGACGCAGTGGCGGACAGCTCGGGTCTTCGTTTGCAAGGAAAATGAAACAGGAAAAGCCCGATGAAGGCGAAGTTGTGGAAGAAGGCGGAGAAATTCAGGAGGAAAAGAGCAAAGAACAGAGTGAAGATACAGAAAACCAATGATGCCCGACAAACTGCCTCATCGAGAGAAATCACAAGCCGGCATCTGGCGAAAGCGCAATGATAATAGCGCTGTTCAGAAATTTGCAAATTAAATAATTTTGTTTATGAAACTACATAAAAACCGATAATTGGAGGTGAGATAATATGGCAGAAATCACTGCACAGCTCGTCAAGCAGCTTCGCGATATGACAGGAGCAGGAATGATGGACTGCAAAAAAGCACTGCTCGAAACCAACGGAGATATCGAGGCAGCGGTTGAATTTTTGCGCAAAGCAGGAATTGCCAAGGCGGCGAAAAAACTGGACAGAGAAGCAAAAGATGGCAGAATTGAAGCGGTTTTGAGCGAAGATGGAAGGAAAGGTGCTATGATTGCGCTGTCTTCCGAAACCGATTTCGTCGCTAAAAATGACGAGTTCATCGATTTTGCGAAAAAACTGGCTATGCTATCGATGGAAAAAGCCATTGCATCGGTGGAGGAACTCGAAAAAATATCACTGGGGGAAAAGACCGTTTCCGATGCCATCACCGAACTCATCGCAAAAATCGGCGAAAACATAAAACTGCGCAAAGTCGAATACTTCGACGCGAACGACGGCGGATTTGTTCTGCAATACATCCATCCAGGAAACAAAGTGGGCGTTATGGTGGAATTATCGACATCGGCGTCGGGCGACGAACGAGTTAGAAATCTCGCAAAGGAAATTGCGATGCAGATAGCGTTTTCAAATCCCGTCGCCGTCTCGCGAAGCGAAGTCCCGCAGGAAGTAATCGAAAAGGAGAAAAAACTATACGAAGAACAGGCTCGCGAAGAAGGAAAACCCGACGCAGCAATTCCAAAAATAGTTGAGGGAAGACTTCGAAAGTTCCTCGAGGAAAATTGCCTGCTCGAACAGGAATACATCCGTGATTCCGATAAAAAAATTTTCGACCTCATCGACGATACATCCCGAGAGGTCGGCGAAGAAATTTCGGTCAGGCGCTTTGTTAGGTTCGAAATCGGCGCCGCATAGAATTGGCAAATCCAATTGTGTGAATACACCGATTTGTTTATAATAAGTCCCGTAAAATGCGGGACTTTTTTTTTTTTTCACAGAAGAGCAGATATCTGCAACACAAAAGATATTTGAACTCATCGAAAAATTTCCCGCTTGTGCCAAGAAATGGTAAAAATGTCCGCTTTACGCACAAAATTGCACAAAATACACGGTCACCCTCTGGATTTTTTCACATACACGGGAACCCCTTCGGTGCAATTTCTACAGATGTCGATATCCTTTCTGCCTCGAAGAACCCGCCTGCGAAATTCGTTGTATTTTTTATCCTTCCAGATTTCCTTCATCGACTGATTGAACGCATTTCCAATAGTGTATTTGCCCAATCCGTCGAAGCAACACGGCGGCACAGAACCGTCGACTTCCACATTATAATATGTCCAGATTCGCTTACAGCGATTTTTAAATTTATTTTTGAGGACAAGCCCCCCTTCAATGTTTTCATAGCGCCAGTATTCTCTGTTTTCGGGGAGCAATTCCTTCGCCTGATTTTCATCCAGCACCATAGCGGTTTTCAGGAAAAAATGGTCGGCGCCGAGTTCAAAGGCAAGGCGCTCCGCCTCGTCTATATATGGCTCGGTATGTTTGAAAAGTATGTATTGAACGAGAATTACAGGTGTCCTGCGGTGAAGTTTCTTCTTTGCCTCAGCGAGGTATTTTATCGCATTTTTAACGCTTTCAAGTTTGCCACCGCGACGATATTTCTCATACATCTCCTGATTTACCCCATCCAGAGCGATTCGTATCCAGTCGAGACCGCTTTTTACAATCTCCTCTGCCATTTCGGGACTATCGATGAGATTTGCGTTGGTCCCCGTTCTAACGATTAGATTCTTAGATTTCGCATACTTTATCATATCGATAATCCTCGGATGCAGAAAAGGTTCGCCGCGAAAATACAACAGAACTCCCATACCATATTCCGACACATCGTCTATTACTTTCCTGTAATTTTCAAACTTAATCAGGTCTGTTTCATCGTTTCGTATGCCGCCGCCCGTTATACATCCAGGGCATCTGAGGTTGCACGCATTAGTCGGTTCAATTATCGTCCAGACTGGATAACCCCAGACAATCGGCTTTTTCAAAATACTCGACAGCCTCTCCGACAGAAGAACCTTGATGTAATTAACAATGCGCCTGAATGTATAAGTCTTCCTCGACGACCAGATAAGCGCTATCTTTATCGGTAGATACATTTTTTATACTCTGATAAATTTATGTATTCGCTCAAATAAAACACCACCGAGAACAATTTGGCAAGCATAATTTTTTCAGGGAAAAATCACCGAATTTATAACTTTATAATCAATCTCGTCTTCAATGCCTTACCGTGTTTTTTGATAAACCTGAACATTTTCGGAGTTTGCAACTAATTTTTCGTAAATTTGACAGCCGGGGATATAATCATTTTTTGCCATTCCTATAATAAAAACTCCACCTCAAAAAATGAGATGGAGCATTCATAAACAGCATCGTGATTTTACTTCTTATAGCGCAGAAATATCATACAAATTTCACTGTCTAACATCCATCAGGTCAACTTCGGACAATTTTTCATTCTCCGCACCTTTAACTTTAGCCGATATCCTATACGAAAAAGTGGCGCTTTGGTCTCCCTCTATCTGGTGAACTGTAAGATGGTCATACCCACGCTGAACTGTATATCTTCCGAGGTCGCCATACGGAGTAATCGACACCTGCATAGGATTGTCTTCATCTATCGTTGTGCTTTCAAGGAAATCTTGGGGCAGGTCGATTCTGCAAACGCCATCGACAAGTTTGCTTTCACCAATGTGTTCGAGCCAGCGCTCAGTTGTAGCGGAAATAGGCGCGACATAACCCTTCCACGATGCATTATTGATGGTAAAATAAAAAGGGATGGTTTTCACCACCCCCTGTAATTTGAAAAAACAATTCATCGTCAATGTTTCTTATCGGATTCCAATTCCTTATTTTGCATATAATCCACGCCCATTTCTTCAGGATATCCATACGCTTCGGGATAGAGCAACTTGTCATCGGGGCAGATTTTGTCATCGCCTTTATCTTCTACGACGGGATGATATAGTTTGTGCATCACAGGGTCATCCCTGTCGGCATACACTGTCCAGTAAACTTCTCTTTGTGGCTCGCCATATACGGTAAAAGCGGTATAATCATCGTTCCACTCCGCGCCAGTCAAAAATGGCTTTCCTGCGGGAGTGAGGTTTATCGATGCTTCATCTTCCTTAGTCAACGACTTGAAATAATCGGGCATTTTCACAACTGCTTTGCCGTGCTTGTTCAGCTTCACTTTCCCCCTATATATGCACAGGTTCTCTGGAGATTCAACAAAGTTATGACGCAGCAACTTGTGAAGCGGGTCATCGGGATGGTCGATTAAGAATGAACCACCGCCCTTGCTCAAACTACCTATAATATTTACATCACCATTAAAATATCCTGCCCAGTTCGTTCCTGTCCCCCCTGCCGAACCATAAACACCGATTTTTGTATCCCCATCTCCACCAGCGTATCCATAGACGCCATATTTTGCTCCGCTGTCGGCATAAGCATATCCATAAACACCATACTTTGACCCACTATCGGCTACAGCGTTTCCATAAACTCCATAATTAGAAAAAATTCCTCCCGATGCTTCACCTCTCACTCCGTATCTGCTTCCTGTTCCTAGCATTTCAGCTACACCTTGCACTCCTATATATCCGCCTCTGAAATAGCCACCGTATCCCCAATTTGGTGAATTGGCGCATTCTCCATAAACAGCTGCGGCATCCTCGGTTGTAGCGGTGTTGAGAAACATAGCAACAGCATCACTGTCGGAAGCATAACCACTCACGCTTCCTTCACCATACACGCCGTAATTCTGCCCGCCGAGGTATCC
>JAGHAI010000039.1 GCA_021161555.1 bacterium | reverse complement strand
CCGCTGCCCTGCTGGGAGATAAAAACCGTGTCATCATCTTGCCCAACTATGCGGACGAAGACATTATTGCACCTGTTGGAACCGGCATACCACCACATATAGACATCGTAATTGCCTGTTCTTGGTAAGTATGGTGTCCAGTGAACCCAATCAAGAGCATCGCCTGCGTTGCAATATTCGTAATCATTTTCCCATCCTGCTGATGGATTATATGTTCCTTCATACCAGGTTCCGCTGTGTGTGTATTCGGGGTCGCCATTGTCAACTATTACAGTGTCTGTGGTGTCGCTTCCTGCAGGAACATAGAATTGATTTTCGACGGCACCCCAGAATGCAGGGTCACCATCGTCATATCCAAGCGCCCACCAGCCAATTCCCTGCAAACCCTGCTCTTTTGCGTAAACATATCTTGCTTCAAGCGATGTGGAATCGGAATACCAGCACTGATGCCAGCTATCATATCTATACCAGGGCGATGTGGCATCTGTATCCCACAGTCTCCCATAAGTTTCGGCATTGGCAATGGCATTTATATATACGACTGCGGAGCCAGTTCCAGTTGTAGAAGCACCTTTTTCGGGTCCATCGCAGGGCCAGTCATATCCATAAGCGGGGAGACCGAGAATAATTTTTTCCGGCGCGCCGCTCTGCGATACATAATGATTTACCGAGTATGCGATGTCCCAATATATGCTCGGGTCGTCGAGGGGGTCAACGGCGCCCGTTTGCGAAGAACCACTCCAGTGATAACCATAACCCATTATGAACATCGCATTGCAATAGTTCTTCAACTGGTCAGTAAAATATACATCGTTCCAATCGACGGAAGGAAGACAGATTGAAAGCCAATATCCTGTTCCCCGCGCATCGAGGCTTTCGCGAAATTCCGAGACGAATGTCACCAATTCATCGCCGTAGCCCGCGCTGGGATGTTCAAAATCTATGTTTATTCCGCTTCCGCCGCGAGACAGCATCGCCTCTATCGAATTGTGAATGCAATTCGCCCTTGAAGATGAATGAGAAATTAGATAATTTATCTGGGAATCATCAAATTGAGCAATGCACAAATCAACAGGAACGCCAGCGGAAAGAGCATTATCCACAACATCGGCAGAATACCAATAATTTGTGTTGGTTATCGAACCATCTGAACCAATGGTGCAATTGAAATACGCAATTCTGCTCACCAAATCCCAACGGGGGCAATTGTATGTCCGTTCCCAGTATGGAACAAAACCGTAAACTGTGTGAGACAATTCGGCAGTTCCTTTTGGAATATAATGTGTTGTTATGCGATGATGAAATAGCGAATCTTTGAAAAATCGTTCGTGTTCAAGGTGTACGGATACAGGCTGCGCACTGACCAAAAAAAGATATGACATTATAAGAAACAAAGTTCTCATTTCTTCCTCCCAAATTTCCTCGTATTTACAATTTTAGGTAAAAAAACGATAAATTCAAATCAAAAATGGTTCCTGTTAGAAAAAGTTGGTTAATGGAATGCGTCGATAGCGAGCAATTTCAGGTGTTGTAAATCTTTTATTCCGTATGCTATGTGTTTTATGTTTTTGATTGCTTTTATCTGAAATTCCACTGCTTTCAGCCGAAGCTACTAAAGATATATCTTGTTTCGACAAATCAATTTCCTCCATCTCAACTTTTGCCCTGCGAAATTATTCCACAGGACCAGCTGGAATACCCAACAGATAAAGAAACAAGCAGAAAAGAAAGTAAAGATAACCCTTTATTTTTATTCTCTTCCTGACATCTATTCATCTTCGATAAAGAAATCTTCGGGGAGGATTTCGTGGACTTTTTCCTTCAAAAATGACTGAACTTCATCCTGTGTGCTCATCCGCAGGACTGTTTCGGCGATTTTTCTCGCCTGCTGCATCGAAGTTGCGCGAACTATGTATTTTACGAGTGGCACTCTTGCAGGAACAACGGAAAACTCATCGAGTCCCATCCCAAGCAGCATAGGAACTGCGTAAATTTCTCCGGCAAGTTCTCCGCAGAGACCCACCCAGCGTTCCATAAGGTGTCCGGAATCGATTGTATATTTTATCAATTTCAATACGGCGGGCTGGAATTCCTGATAGATATTTGCCACCTTTGGATTTCCCCTGTCCGCTGCGAGTGTGTATTGCACCAGGTCGTTGCTTCCTATACTGAAAAAATCGCAGTACAGAGCGAGTTCGCGGGAAAGTATCGCCGCTGATGGAACTTCGACCATCGCTCCAATTTCGATGTTCGGGTCGAATGGAATGTCCTTTGAGGTGAGTTCTTCTTTCACTTCATCGACCATCGTTCTTGCCTTTTGCATTTCTTCGGGGAGGGAAACCATCGGAAACATAATTTTCAACTTTCCGAAGGCGCTTGCCCGAAAGAGTGCGCGGATTTGCGTCTTGAGTATTTTGGGATGAGCAAGGCCGATGCGAATCGCCCGAAAGCCGAGGAATGGATTTGGTTCATATTGATGTCCGAGGACGCCGACGAGTTTATCCCCGCCGATGTCGAAGGTTCTTATTATGGCAGAATGCGGTTCGAGTTGCTGCACTATGTCCCTGTATATTTCGAACTGTTCGTCTTCCGACGGAAGTTTTTCCTTTGCGCCATACAGCAGTTCCGTTCTGAAAAGTCCAATGCCTTCCGCCCCGTAGTGTTTTGTGAGCGGCACTTCTTCGGGCAGTTCCATATTGGCAGAGATTGTTATTCGGTGTCCGTCTTTCGTGACTGCGGGTTTGTCGATAACCCCTTGAATTAAATCGTGTCGGTGGACGAAAATCTTTTTTCGGCGGGTATATTCATTGAGGATAGGTTTTTCGGGGTCGATGATTACCTGTCCGCGCATAGAGTCCACAATGGTTTGCGCATTTTCGGGAATTATCTCAGTCGCGTTGTCGATTCCTACTACGGCAGGCAAATCCATCGTTCGTGCCATAATTGAAATGTGCGATGTGAAACCGCCCACTTCCGTTACCAGGCCGACGAACTTGCTGCCGAAGAGATGTGCCGTTTCCGAAGGCGCAAGATGGCTGATGACGAGTATGGATTCCCGTTCTGGTGTGGGAATAACCTGATGCTTCAGCCCCATCAGATTTGCGATTACCCGTCTTTTCACATCTGTGAAATCCTGAATGCGTTCTCTGAAAAGCGCATCTTTTGAATTATCCAGCGCCTGAACAGCGCTCTGCATAACCGTGTCGAATGCGTGTTCTGCGTTGATTTTCTTTCTTGCGATGATTTTTTCCGTCTCATCTATGCAGGCGGGGTCAGACAGGACGAGCAGTTGCGCATCGATAACTCCCGCCGCCTCCTCGCCCATAGTTTTCGCAATAGCTGCCCGAATGCGAAATAACTGGTCTTTCGTTATCTGAATGGAATTTCTAAATCGCTTCTGTTCCTGCGATATGTTATCTTCAGAAATTTCCTGATATGGCACAGCGAGTTCACCGCGCTGAACCACAACGGCAGGCGCTATCGCAAATCCGCTTCCGCTTCCTATGCCTTTATATATCCTTTGTGTCATATCTGATGATGTTATTCGTCGATAAATATATTTCCGTCGCGAATATGCGCAAGAACAATTCTTCAATTCAGGATTTATCGCGAAGGAAAGAAGAGAAAATGCTGTTTTGCTAAAAATTTATGCTATGCTCTTTCAAGGATTTCTCTCACTTCTGGTTTTACGAAGTGTTTCGACCAGTCGAGATTTTTCAGTTCGGATGCGATGAGTTCAATTTTTGACTGCGGTGATAGATTTTTGTTGACGAGCAGAACCAGTGCATCGTTGATTTTGCACAGCCCACCCGATACGACGCCCATCTTTTCATATCTGATTTCCACGCCCAGAATTTCGGCGAGGCGTTCCAATTCTGCTATTATCTGTTCGCTTTTCATCTTTTATAAACGCCGTTCCGCGTTCTCATCGATATAATCGGGAAAAATATCCGTTATCGATTTTTCCTCAACTTTCAAGCCCACATCGGGAATTGCGTTTTTATCGACAGTTCCCAGCGCCATAGCGACAATTCTCTGCGGATTGAATAGTTCCCGCGCCAGAAAATTTATATCTTCTTCCGATACAGCCATCAATTTATCCACAGTTTCCTCGAAGGAGATGAACTTTCCGAGATGGACTTCGCTTTCGATTGCTCTCGACAGAACATTCCACGGGCTTTCGGCGGAGAGCAGTAATCTTCCACGAATGTAGTTCTTCGCGTCGTCAAGTTCTCCTCTGGAAATTTTTTCGTCTGCGATTTTGCGGAGCTGGTTCAGTGTTTCGGCGATAAGTCTTTCGGTGTTTTTTGGCGCTGTTCCTGCATATATAGCCCAGAAGCCCGTATTGTGGTAAAATTCCCTGAAGGATTGCACAACATAGGCGATTCCCATTTCCTCTCGGATTTTCTGAAAAAGTCTGCTTGCGGAGCTCTGCCCGAGGATTATGTCGAGAATAGCCAGAGGATATCGAAGTTCATCGCGATATGGAAATGTGCGCACGCCAAGAAAGAAGTGAACCTGCTGCGCGGGATGCGGGATTATCGTTATTTTTCCATCAAAATCGTTGTAGAATTTGTTTTCGCTCGTTTTGGAATGCGACGGAGTTATGTCGAAATATCTTTGAACTTTTTCGGCGAGTGCTTCGCCATCTACCATTCCAGAAGCGCTTACGATTATTTTATCGGCGGAATAATTCTCCTCCCGAAAGGAGATAATTTGTTCTCGAGTTATCCTGTTCACAGTTTTGAATGAGCCAAATATAGGGTTTCCAAGAGAGGAATTGCCGAAGAGCAACATAGGAAAAATGTCCTGCGCCAGGGAACCTGGGTCGTCCCAGCTTTCGTTCATTTCCGAAAGAATTACCTGTCGCTCCAGTTCCACATCGTGTTCATTTATTTGCGGATGGCAGACGAGTTCTCCGAGGATTTTGAGCGCAATGTCTATGTCCTCATATAGCACGACGGAATGGTAGCAGGTTTCTTCCTTTGCAGTATATGCGTCGATATTTCCGCCTCTCCGCTCGATTTCTGCGACAATATCGTGCGCACTGTAATTTTCCGTTCCTTTGAAGACGATGTGTTCGATGAAATGAGAGATTCCCATAAGCTCTTCTGGTTCATCTGCCGAACCGGTGAGTATCCATACACCCATTGTGACGCTTCGCCTGCCCGCCATAGGTATTGAGATTACGCGAATGCCGTTGTCGAGAGTATATTTTGATGTCTCTATCGTTAGAAAATCCATCCTTTTCCTCGCAGGCTTGATTAAGAAAATATGCTCTGCTTTTGTGAATTGCAATAAAAATATAGTTGGCTTATTAAAAAAATATTGCACGATTTACTCTTCTATGGTAAATTTTACAAAATAAATGGGAGAAATTTATGTTTCAAATGCGCAAAATTGGAACCTGCATTTTTCTTGTGAGCGCTGTTTTTTTTGCATTTGCTGTTCCATATAACACTCCTACGATAGATGGTGTCATAACCATTTCTCCCGATGATTGGGATGCTGATGAGCTCAGAGGTGACGACCCCGCCGATGATTCATATTGGGGAACGGCGAATGATTTTGATGATATTTATCTCACCTGGGATGCAGATTTTATATATTTTGGATTGAAATATACTGTTTCGGATAACGGGATGGTTTTGTACATCGAAGCCTCGATTGACGGTGGTGTTGTGGACTTTAATAGCACAAGAGGATATATGGGGGCATATCCGAGGAATATTACATTTCCTGATAGCGTTGGTATAGATTTTTTCATAGGTAGCTGGAACGGGGCTGGACCTTTCGTCTATCTTGCGGCGGACAGCAACAGTGTCGAGATAACATCTTCCTGCCCGACGGCGACAGGTGGAAATTTTGTTCAGGAGATTGCCGTTCCCTGGGGTGTGATTTTTGACGATGTCGGCGGTATCGTTCCACCGAACTTAAATCTTAAAGTTGTTGGCGTGATAGTTGGCGGAGATGACTATGGCGCAGGCGATGCCGTTCCTGATAATCCGTCTGTTGACGGTGGCGAAGGTCCAAATTTGCTGACGGAATATGTAGAAATCCCCGTGGATGAAGATGGCGATGGAATTCCCGATTTTTCCGGAGAGGCAGTTGCAGGGACAGTCTTCTTCAATGACAGCACTTTTACATCGCCTCCGTATCCGGTTGCCACGATTTCTGCGTATGACCATACATCCGGGGATTTTGTAGCGAGTGCGTTCTCATCCGCCGATGATGGGGCTTTTTTGATTGCAGGATTTAGTGTCGGTGATGATGTCGATATTGTCGCGGAAGCGAATGGTTTTTCTCCCGATACTGTTGAAAATTATACGGTGCAATTGGGTGGAAATTTTTTAAATTTTTTACTTGAACCGTATTCAGGAAAAATATTTGGGAATATTTATCCCGACGATTTTTCCACCGTTGTATATGCGATGTGCGATAGTGAGGTAGTGGGTTTCGGCGATACGACGGAAATTGGCGACGGCAGTTTTGAAATAACTCACCTGTCCGATGGAACTTATGATGTTGTCGTCGAGCCTTCTTCCAGCGACTACTTAAATCAGGTGATTGAAGGAGTTGAAATTGATTCAGGTTCCGCCGTTGAACTAAATATTTCTCTTGAACGGGCGGGAGTTATTCGAGAAGTGGATGATGACATTGGCGACGACTATGGTCCCGGCTGGTATTCATATCCAACGGATGAGGTGTTTGTGGACGGTGTTTTCGACATAGAATATGTGAAAATCAGGGATTTATCCACGGAGAATGCGTATCAGTTTGAGATTGGTGTAAAAAATATTCCCGATGCGTCTGTGGTCGATTGGAACCCATATTATCCCCCGATGAATTTGCAGAAAATCGATATTTACATAGATTGTCATAGTGGTGGGGCGAGAGTTGGTCTTCCGAATAGAAATGTTTCTTTTGCCGCTACGGATGCCTGGGATTTTGCCATTTCAGCAGATGGCTGGTGGGTTGGATTGCTTGCCTCGAACGGACAGGATATCTTTTCCAATTTTTCTCAAAACCTCGATGCGGTGCAGCTGGAAACGGATATAGCGGATAACAGGATGTTTATAACGATTGATAAAGGCGCGCTGGAGGATGATTTTGGGTTTGCCGATACGAGTGAGTTTGACAGGTGGGATTTCATAATTTTGATGATGGGGCACGACGGAGATGGTGTTGAGGGAGTTCGTTCAGTGAACGCAGGAACATCGAACCAGTGGAATTTTAACAACGGCGAGGAAGGTGATGCAGACCCTAATGTCATAGATATGGTAGTTATGCCAGGCGTCAATGCCGATGGTTCGCCAAAGGAAGAAGGACGAAGTCAGGAGGAAATGCTCGATTATACAATCCAGACCCCCGTCGTTCTTGAAGCAGCAAGAAGCTATGACATCACACCGCCGACGATAGATTTCGATATCCCCGATGAAATGCCACATCTTTCGAGAACGCCAGGCGTGTATATTGAAGTTAAAATAGACGACGATGTTGCTGTAGCAGATGCCTATCTGTATTGGAGAAATGTCGGCGAAACAGAGTGGCATACTCCAATTCCACTCGGATATAGGGAAGTCACTTCGTCGTATGTTGCAGATTTGCCTTACGAATTTGTCCTGCCCGATTCGTATGAGTTTTTCTTCTATGCGGAAGATTCTGCGGGAAATGTCACATATAATCCACAGGATTATCCCGATTCGCTGCCCCCGACGATACCTGATTATCCATATTCTCCTGTTTCGGCAAATCCCACGCGTGTCGTTCCGCCAATAACAGATGTGGAAGCCTCTTATTCAATACCAATGAATACAGTTCTCGGTGATTATATTTTAAAATTTCCCGATGGTGCAGTGCTTGTTTTCAACAGAGATGCTGTGTATGAT
>JAGHAI010000059.1 GCA_021161555.1 bacterium | reverse complement strand
ATTTAGCGGAAGACTGATATTATTTGCAAAAAAGGAGAGAAAATGCCTGCAATACTTTTAAAGAATGGTCATATAGTTGACCCTGCTGCGGGAATAGATAAAGTGGCAGATATACTTATCGATGGAGATGCCATAGAATCAATTGCCCCCGAAAAAATCCCCAAAGATACAGAAATAATGGACATTTCGGGGAAATATGTTTTTCCAGGTCTGGTTGATATGCACACGCACGCAAGGGAACCTGGACAGGAATATAAGGAAGACATCGAGAGTGCGTCGCAGGCGGCGGCAGCAGGTGGATACACATCCATAGCCGTTATGGCAAACACAGTTCCGCCGATAGATACAGCCGACAAAGTTTCCTTCATCTACGAACGGAGCGCCGCTGCAGCTGTATGGATTTATCCCGTTGGAGCGGTGAGTAAAAATCTGGAAGGAAAGGAATTAGCAGAACTTGCGGACATTGCACAGGCTGGCGCTGTGGCGTTGTCCGACGATGGATTTCCCATTGCAAATTCCGAACTTATGAGAAATGCTCTGGCTTATGCCGACCAGCTCGACCTGCCGATTCTCGTCCACGAAATAGACCCAATTCTCGCCGCCGACGGGCAGATAAACGAGGGAAGAATTTCGTCCCTGACGGGAATGAAAGGAATCCCCGTTCAGGCGGAAACATCTATGATTGCCCGCGACATAGACCTGTTGAAACTTTCGGGCGGAAAACTTCACATTCAGCACATTTCAGCGGCTGAAAGCATAGGAATCATTCGCAGAGCAAAGGAAGATGGACTTTCGATAACCTGCGAGGTCACGCCACATCATCTTCTTCTTACGGAAGAAGAAGTTCTTTCATCGGGATTTGATTCCAATTTCAAGATGATGCCGCCGCTGCGGACGAAGCACGACACAGAAGTGATTGCGGAAGCGCTTGCCGATGGAACAATAGATGTCATAGCAACAGACCACGCACCACACGCATTGCACGAAAAGGACAATCCATTCGACCTTTCGGCATCGGGAATAATCGGGCTTGAAACGGCGCTTGCATTGATATGGACGCATTTCGTATCGAAGGGGAAAATATCGCCGTCGCGACTGGTGGAACTTATGTCGGTAAATCCTGCAAAGATTCTCGACATCCCCGCAGGAACACTGAAACCAGGAAATTATGCCGACATAACAATATTCGACCCCGAAAGGGAATGGACAGTTTCCCCTGAAAAATTCTTTTCAAAATCGCAAAATTCCCCGTTTATCGGATGGAAGTTGAAAGGGAAAGCTATTATGACAATTGTAGCGGGGGAAATCGTTTTTAGAGATTAGTCCCCCAACCACGGACTAAATTTACTTCAAGAGTTTTTCGGAAATTTTTTCAAATTCGCCCCACAAATATTCATCCTTTGGATGAAAAAGCGCGCGAAAAATGTTATTCTTTATCCCCTGCCGTTCCAATTCCATTTGAGCAATCAGTTTTTTAATCCATTCCCTTTGAGTATTTTTATCAAAGGGACAGTTTTTTTCAATAACAGGATAAGCGCGCATTTTGGCGTATCTCTTTATGTAATCCTCGTCAATTATTATCATCGGTCTGACGATGAAAAATAATCCCGAAAAAAGTTCCTGCTTCGGCATAATAGCGCTAATTTTTCTCGAGAAAAAGATGTTTAGAAGAAAAGTCTCAATCAAATCGTCTCTGTGGTGTCCAAGGGCAATTGTTCTTGCGCCAATTTCGTTGGCTGCTTCCAGAAGCGCCTTTCTTCGCATTCTCGAACAGGTGAAGCACGGCGGGAATTTGTTCGCATCCGATTGAACGATGCGGGAAATTTCTCTCCGCTCGAGTATTTTTAAATCCATATTCCTGTTCGCGCAAAACTCGAGTAATTTGTTCTTTTCCCCATCGGAAAGCGAAAAAAATCCCTGGTCAATCAAAATGGGATAGAACGAAACCTTTTTTCGCCATCTGCGAGAAAGTTCAAACAAAATGTCCACAAGAACGATGCTGTCCGCTCCACCGGATAGACCAATTACAACTTTTCCCTCATCGGGGAACATATTGAAAATCGCCGATGTCCTCGCAGCACGACGAAGCAACAGGGTCTTTATTTTATTCGCAGAAAGCATAGAGTCCCTTTACATATTTTGAATAAATAGAATTATTGAAAACAAAAGCGCCTATTATAATAAAAACAAATTAAACTTGTCAGAAAAGATTTTTTATTTATTTTGAAAAGCCAGAGTCATAACCCAGATGCAAGGAGGCAAAATTGAATAGAATAGTTCTGGCAATCGTGTTTTCGCTCATCTATTTCTCCACTTCATACTGCGCTGCGGGAGAAGGACTTATTTTCGGCTACGGATTTTCCAATGTTAAAGGTGTGACCAGCACAGCGGAGAATATGGGGTTATCTGCGCCAAACACAGACGAAATTTTCGGCGAAATAAGACCCTTTGTGGTTGCCAATAGCTTTTTACGCATCGGTGGGATGCTTTCTGTCGGATATTCCAGAATTAAGGGCGCTCCCGACACAACAATATTGAATCTCGGAGAAGCAGGAACGGGATTTGGCGACATCAGACTTGGACTGACAGCGGAACTTTATTCCCCCTGCCGCAGATGGGACAGGGCAATCGGCGTGGATTTTGGATATGGCGGGCTCGTTATATTTGTGCAGGACAGCAATTGTTCAAACGACGGCGAAAGAGTTTTCTACTATTTTTTGAGACCACAGGTTTCACTGGGCTTCGACATCGGCAGTTCCATTGGGCTTCAGGTTTCTGCGGGATATAACTTCACATTTCCAATCGACGAAAGCGAACTATGGTTTGTCAACGAAGCGGGAGACACACTGCGCAACACATTCGACGCAGATGGTATGAAGGGAATTTTTATCAAAGCAGGACTCGTAATCGGTTCGTTAAACAACATTAAAGAACAGGAATGCCGAAGGGGATACAAACCAAGACCGAGACCAAAGCCAAAACCCCTCGGAAGACAATAATTTTTATCAAAATTCCTTGATACGAAAAAAGGCTTTTGAGCGTTTTTGCATACGACTTGCCTTCAGGGAATTATCGTCCGGGCGATTGTAAGAAATCTTTTGGACGATAGTAATTAAAACTGGCGGGGTTATTAGTATTCTGGCACTGTTTATGTTGTTGAATGCGCCAAACCCGTTAGTTCTCACAAATTACACAAAATAAGTTATAATCCCGGAACGCTTCTTTAATTTTGCTTGTGAGAGATATTTTTCAGTCGTTAAGACTGGCACAGTATAAGCGACAGCAAGGAGCGAAACTGTGGCAGACCGAAGGCTGGAGGGTCAAGCAGAACGCTTGTCGGTGAGACTGGCACAATTTGAGCGACAACAAGGAGCGAAATCCAACGCACCGCGAAGCGTGGATGGTGAAGCCGAAGGCTTCTTTTTGTTTGACTTTTAATATGATGAGGTATAGTTTATCCAATATGCAGTTGATAGGTGCACATATGTCCATTGCTGGCGGAGTGTTCAATGCGATTTTGCGCGGAGATGAACTGGGTTGCACTGCGATACAGATTTTTCCAAAAAATGCGCGTCGGCTGTTTGAAAAACCGCTTGATAAAACTGCTGTTGCGAAGTGGAATGAAAGTCTTGCGGCGAGCAGATATGTGAAATCTGTGATTGCGCATTCGGGTTATTTGATAAATCTTGCTGCGGAAGACGACGAGAAATGGGAGCGATATATCGAGGCGATGATGGATGAAATGGCGCGCTGTGATGTTATGGGAATTAAGTATATTGCGCTGCATCCTGGTTCGCCTGGTGATATGGGCGAAGAATTTGGAATCAGGCGTGTTGCTTTTGCTATTGATATTATATACGACGAAAGAAATTTTGCTGTTGATATAGCGCTTGAAACGACTGCTGGCACGGGGCATCATCTCGGCTGGCGGTTTGAACATCTGCGCAACATTATGGATAATGCGAAGCACGGGAACAGGTTAAAGGTGATTTTTGATACCTGCCATACTTTTGCCGCGGGATATGACTTTACATCTGAAAGTGGCTATCGTAATGTGTGGAAGGAATTTGATGAGATAGTCGGTTTTGAGCGTCTTGTGGCGATGCACATAAATGATTCGAAGTATCCGCCTGGTTCTCGCAAGGACAGACACGAACACATAGGGAAAGGGTTTCTTGGTATAAAACCATTTGAGATGATTATGCAGGATGAAAGATTGATAAAAATTCCTAAAATACTCGAGACGCCAAAGGAAGACGACTGGGACAGGAAGAATTTGCGGTTGCTGTGGGAACTTTCAGGCGAGGATGTCCCCGATGTATTGAAGTAATATCTCTTTATAT
>JAGHAI010000105.1 GCA_021161555.1 bacterium | reverse complement strand
TCTCATAATTCACCTCCTAACTTGAGGTAAGTAGCTAATTTTTCATAATGATGATTTTAGAAAATTGATAATTTTCTAAAAAAACATTCTCAAGCATACAGTTAAAAACCAATGTTCTTGCAGAACTCCACCAAGCAAAACAAATCGCAGACGAGATTCATTCGAGTTGATTAATCCTTTGAAATATAACCCAATACCTTCTTTCCGCAATTATTTTTACACAACTTAAATTTACTAGAACCAATTTTTTATTTTGAAAATCCTGTTATGAAATTATTATTTGTTTATGCTGTGGATTTCTGTTGCCATAGGACTTGTCGTGAGCCTGATATTTGCTGAATTTCTGGGGCTTGCAGCTGGCGGACTCGTCGTTCCCGGATACATAGCGCTTTTCTGGGACAAACCCTTACAAATACTCGGGACAATTATCGCAGCAATACTCGCGCTCGCAGTGTTGAAAATTATCACGACGAAGGCATTTATATATGGCAGGCGCAGGCTCGTCCTGACGATTCTGCTCGGATTCCTGTTCGGCTCGCTTTTGAGATTTGTAGCGCAATACAGCGGGCTGACTAAATTTCTATCCCTTGACCCCATTGGATATGTTATTCCCGGTCTTCTGGCATACTGGATGGAAAAACAGGGCTTTGTGGAAACGATTTCTGCGCTTGTCGTGGCGAGCGTTCTTGTGAGATTTGCAATAATATTGATAAACGGCGGAGCGCCAATAACCGAACTGTGGTTCTAAAGAAGCGTTCCGCTTCACCATCCGGCCTTCGGACTGCGACAGTGTCGCTCCTTGTTGTCGCTCAAATCCTGCCTGTCTGAACGACTTAAAAATACCTCTCTTCAGCAAAATTAAAGAAGCGTTCCGCTTCACCATCTTGTGTCTTCGGCGCTCACGAATGTGCTCCCATTCTGTCCGCACAGATTATCTTGCTATAACAACGCTGCCATCGCATACAACTTCACCGAACACTTCTATTGTATATAAATATATCCCTTCAGGCAAGGGGTTTCCGTTGTTGTCCCTCCCGTCCCAGCGGGCGTGCTGCTTGGCAGAAAGACCCGCCGGAACTTCTATCCGCCTCACCTCGTGCGAGTGGATGTCGAATATCCGCAAAACCGCAGATTCACTGCCGAGACCATCGAAGGTGAACTGACAGTAATCGTTCACCCCATCACCGTTGGGAGTGAAGGGATTGGGGGCGCGGGAACAGCAGCACCCCCAACTTTGTGGAAACACGCTGTCCGCAAATGCACAGGGGTCAAACTCATACCCAGGAACACCTGCAGCTGTAAGCAGAATATTAGATGCAAAACGACGAGTATCAGGATGAACTATTTCACTATCGAAGCATAACCATGAATGCGTTCCTGTAATCACAATTATATAAGAACTACAATTGTCTTCTTTAAGAAATGGGAATGAAATTAAAGCAACAGGAAAAAGTGAATCATTATATTCAAAATATACAAAAGGATAGCAGTTTCCTCCACAGTTATAACAGGTAATTCTTTGAGAACCTTCCATTAAAATCGTATCAACACCCTGAGTTATTGGCGGTAAAGAAAAAATAATGTGAGTATACCCCCCACAAATGAAACTACTATCCCAAACAAAACTAATTGATGTTTCCCATCCCAAATTAGATAGCAAATTGTTAAAGTTCTCCACCTGACACTCGTGTCCTCTTTCCATACCACCAATAACTATCCTTCCACCATTACGAGAGAATTCAATGACCCCATTAATGATACTATCATCATAGTATAACCAACTAGGACATTGAATCCATACCATATCCATATTGTGTAAATTTTCCCATCCTTCATCACTAACTAAATGAACAATAGCCCCGTGCGATTCCAGAGTATCAATTAAGCATTGCCACAAACTCATTTCCCAATAGCAATTATTCCAATTATCAAATAAAACTTCTTGAGCAAATACAGAAGTATAATCTACAAGGAATAATAGTGTTGCTATGAATATATACCTATATATTTTGTGGGACATATTTACTCCTCCACTCCGCTTAATTTTTCAAGCTGTTCGGGAGTAAGATACTCCAGCCAAGTTGAATCTCGATGATTTCGTGGCACCATCAAAATCCATTCAAGTCTATATTCTTGTGGAACATCTCTTATATCGGGGTATAGTAGGTGGTCGACATAAGCAATTGGAGCATATTTCATACGAAGATTTTCATATCCCTTTCGCTTAGCTACTATTCTGTAATCGAATTTAACATCTACACTTTCTAGAGAAGTCGTAATAATATCAAAGCTGTTCTCTGACTTTATCAAACGATATGATATATTAGTATTTTCCAATTGTATAAACACTTTGAAAGGATTTTCGCTGTTAATGGTCACAGTTTGCAAAAAATCAGGTGATAATTCTATATGTGCATATCCTTCATGAATAATGCCTGAACCAAAATCCTCAAACCAATTTTCGGGCGATTCTAAACAATATAATTCCCTGGGTCCACTTTCTGTTCTAACAATGGAAGATTTCGTACCTGAACATCCAAAGTCACCTTGAGAATATACTCCATAGTGGCCACTACCATTCATTGCGGTACCATATACACCAAAATTCCCATTCGCACCATCTGATATAGCATAACCCTTTACACCAACATTAATACTTGCTGTACCCCCGGAAGCCTCTCCAAACACCCCAAATGTATTGCTACCATCTCCACTCTGACCAAGTGCGTCAAGCCCTATTGCTTGTAAAGCACCAGCTCCTTGAGCAACAGTATGAATACCCGTACCACCACCATTTGTGAATGCATCTATGGCAGTTTTTGCACTATATGTAGCATCTCCGGATGCATTAGCACGAACAACTATCCCATATTTTCCACCTTCAAAATATCCACCCCATCCAAACCCCGAAGTATTGTTGCATTTAGCATAAATAGCATAAGCATCTGTACTTGTTGCAGTGTTAGAAAAATAGGCAAGTTTTTCATGGCTTGATGTAGTCCCCAAAACATGCAATTTGGCATCTGGAATTGATACCCCTATTCCAACATTTCCACTAACAGCAGAATACATATTGCTACCTGAAATTATCCAGTCACCATCGTTTAAATCCTGCCATTGCACCTGACTACCCGTGCTCGTCAATACCTGACCACTTGTGCCAGCGCTACCACTTCCGTCATATAACGCGCCAGAAAGACCAATATCTCCATTCACATCAAGAGAATAAAGAGGAGCATCCTTGTTTATACCCAATTTTCCCGGATGAGAACCGTTGTAAAACGCTGAAACATAATCACTGGTTATGCTAACCCCATTCCCGAAGGCAAAAGAATGTGAACCATAAATTGCATTATTCTCTCCACCAGAAATAACAGAATGGTCACCAGTAGAATGAATTATATTCTTTTCCCCGCCACCTATAAACCCATACGCTGCGCTATCAACATTCTCTCTGCCACCGCAAATCGCCGAAAAATCTCCCCGTACCATATTAGTTAATCCACCAGAAATTACTGAAAACATATTAACAACCTCACCTCGCTATCACCACGCTGCCATCGCATACAACTTCACCGAACACTTCTATTGTATATAAATATATCCCTTCAGGCAAGGGGTTTCCGTTGTCGTCCCGCCCGTCCCAGCGGGCGTGCTGCTTGGCAGAAAGACCCGCCGGAACCTCTATCCGCCTCACCTCGTGTGAGTGGATGTCGAATATCCGCAAAACCGCAGATTCACTGCCGAGACCATCGAAGGTGAACTGACAGTAATCGTTCACTCCATCACCGTTGGGCGTGAAGGGATTGGGGGCGCGGGAACAGCAGCACCCCCAACTTTGTGGAAACACGCTGTCCGCAAATGCACAGGGGTCAAACTCATAGCCGGGAACATTAGCGGCAGTGAGAAGAATGGTGGTGTAAAACCTTAATGTTGCAGCGTTGGGACCGAGTGGATTTCCATATTCTATACAATCAACACCAGTTAACAGTATTATATACGAGTTGCAATTTCCTTCTCCCAAAAAAGGATAGGAAATTATAGCAACAGGAAGCGCATCTGGAGAATGATAATTAACATATGCGAAAGGAAATACATTCATACCATAAACAATCGGTTTTATAAATAGAGGTATAATTACATCTGTCGGTTCTATAGTCTCAGTCATACTAAATCTGTATATGAAATCAACAGTATCAAACCCAAGCCCAGGAGCATAATTACTACTATCAATTAACAAGAAACCAGGTTCCCAATCAGAACATAACAACAAATCATTAATAAAATCTGGTTGAATAGCAATTCCATCAAGGATAACTATATGTCCACCTCTATGGGAATAATCTATTATTGTATGCTTTAATTCTTCTGAGTAATATTCCCTTGGTGTAGATATTATGAGCAGATCTGTATTCTCTATTTGTTCCCATACCTCACCAGAATGCGAAGTTAAATTTACAACTATTCCATTTGCTTCGAATATTTCCAGTACATATTGCCATGTGAGACTGAAATTTGGAGAGTGTGCATCTCTAGCATCATCCCATAAAATTTGTTGTGTTGCATATAAACTGCTAATTAATGCTAATATTATTAGAATGTTTGTTTTTTTCATTTTGTGAAAATATAACATTAATAACTTGTATTATGCATTGTTTCGTATTTCCTTTTTCCTTCTTCTGTTAGAAAATTAAAATCATCTTCAGAATATCCTAGTCTAATTAACTGATCCAATGTAACACTCAATAGGTCATCGTTTATGGAATGCCCCGAGAGTTTACCGGTTTTAGATTGTTCCACAGGGAGAAGAATCTTAGTAATTCTCGCACTTTGGTCATTCCTCTCACTTGTAACTAACCAGTAGACTTTAGCTCCCGGTTCCCCACCAATAACAAATCTATTCCCAAGTACTTCTTCTTTCACAAACACATTCGGAGTCCCAATCCCCGTCAAATGAACCATTGGTTTTTGAGTTAAGGTATCAAAATATGATGGTAGATATACAATAACAATACTATCTTCACCAATCGTAGCCTCACCTCTATATATAAGTATCATCTCGGGCGATTCCACGAAATAATGATTGAGTATTTTATTTAGGGGATCAAGAGGATGATCAATCGTAAACGTCCCGCCTGCCTTTGAAATAATACCGACTCTTGTTTGGGCAGCTGCAGTCGTAATTTGGCCATTGAATGCAGCAGAATGATTGTGATTACAAAAAGAATTATTATTGGTTGCAAAACCATAACTAGCAGTAACTGTATCTCTGTATCCGCCTGGAATTGTAGAGCAGAATGCACCATAATCTATTTTATTATATGTTCCACCAGATATTACAGAATTGTCACCGTGGTCAATAAAATTTTGTCTTCCACCAGAAATCGTTCCACCTACACCTATACACTCGTTATTATCTCCTCCAGCTATCGTAGCAAAGTCACTCTTCGCAAAATTATTTCTGCCACCGCCAACAAACACAGCTGTATCCCCCAATGTTCCATTTCCTGCCTGGTTTTCATATCCCCCACAAACCGTACAATATGGACCTATTACTGTGTTCGAATCTCCGCCAGCGATAGTCCCATGTGTACTATTGTTCGCATAAAGTATAGCATTCTTTTCTCCGCCACCTATAAATCCATACGCCGCACTATCAACATTCTCTCTGCCACCGCAAATCGCCGAAAAACGATCAAGTATTAAATTCTTATAACCACCAGCTATCACAGAAGCTGTATCAATGGTATTCTCCACATTTGCAACAACATTCCAATAACCAGAAAGAACCCCGCTATATAAACTCAAAACTGTATCCCTCAAACCACCACAAATCGCTCCATAACTACCTTCAATATAGTTGCCGAAACCACCACCAATAGTACCAAACATCCTGTTCACATCGTTCTCAAAACCACCACCAATTACACCATAATCAGCATGCACATTGTTTCTTCCACCGCCTGATATTGAACTATAATCCGCATCAGGACCAATTATATTCCCCTTTCCTCCACCAACAAAACCATACGCAGCGCTGTCAACATTCTCTTTTCCACCCACAATGGCAGAATACTTCTCCGTGATAGTGTTGTCGTAACCGCCAGAAATAACAACGGCAGTGTCTTCATCATCATCGCCTGCAAGGTTCGAATATCCGGTGAACACGCCGTTGTATATTGCCTTTGCTGAATTTCCTCTTCCGCCGCCAATTGCGCTGTAATTATCGTATACATCGTTGTCAAATCCACCCAAAATCACAGAATAATCTGAATTCAAATGTATTCTGTTGGTGTTACCGCCACCTATAAACCCATACGCCGCACTGTCAACATTCTCTTTTCCACCGCCAATTGCTCCATAATTTCCAGTTATATGGTTGCTTTCACCACCAGATATTGCTGAATATGAAGATAATGCATGATTACTAACCCCACCACCAATAAAAACACCGTAGTGAGTTGGCACACTGCCGGCTGTGTTTCCCCGTCCACCTCCTATGGTGCCGTAATACGAATTCACCTCATTTACAGTACCACCAGATACAGTAGAATAATATGTCTTGGCTTTGTTAAAATATCCTCCTCCTACAAATGAAACCATACCATTAGCCTCATTTGAATGTCCACCCGCAATTGCAGAGGAATAGCCATTCGCAGTGTTTCCATATCCAGAACCGATAAATGAATACCAGTTTTTTACCTTATTATCTGTGCCGGAGCCTATGAAATTATAGTTTCCATTTACACAATTTCCATAGCCAGCTCCAATCATATTGTAATCATTACATATCTTATTTCCTGTACCAGCACCTATAATACTGTAGTTATATCCCTTTGAATCTTCATTTTCTCTCAGTTGTTCTCTTATCATTTCTGCGAGACTGTCATCTTCTATTTCCGAAAGCATAAGTTCTATATCCAGCATAGTTGCTGCACAAGAATCCCCGCTATCGAATATTCTATTTGTTTCACCTGAAATAATTGCTGAATAGTCCGCATCCTCAATTCTATTTGATTTTCCTGCGCCTATGAATCCCGCTACACCGCGAACTTTGTTCTCCTTTCCGCCAGCGATGGTGGAAAGCTCATAAGCCGCCACATTGCCAACTCCCCCGCTAACTGTGCAGTAGGCATAATTCTGCCCACTCGTTCCCGTTGTGCACGCAACCCCGATATTTATGTGCGTGGAGTCCTTGTTGCCGTGAAGTATATCGTCAGCATCGCCTTTCGCTATGCCCTGCATCGCTTCCTCACAATTGCTATTTTTCGCTGTGAAAATAGTCTGCTGGTGTTTTATCCACTGAACACATTCCGATATGTCGTCATCCAGAGTGTCGATTCTTCCACCTTTATTATCACCACTATAAGATATTTTAACAATGTTGCTGTCGCTGTCAAGCGCAATATCTATTCCATCACCGGCAGAAAATACAAGATATGGCTTTTCGGCGCTCAATTCTATGGATTGATGGCTGTCCTCTTTCAATATTCGTATATACGATAATCCGTCTGAGCCAGCAAAAATCCCATCTCCGCCAGAACCTATCCTGTATCTTTCAGATATAGCGCCGTCGTCAATGCTGACTTCATTTATTCTGTTTCGCATAAATAATTTGAGTTATTCCTTTTATCTTGACCGATAGCATTTACTTAATTATTTTGGAAATGGGAAAAGTATAAAATTGGAAATAATATAAAAATTTAAGTGTTCTGGCGTACATCGAGAATAGGGAAATGGGCGCTTATGTTTCTGGCTTTTGTCGGGCTTGTTGCCGTTGCGCTTGTGGAGAATTCGCTTCACAGTGTCAAGCAGCGCTGGTTTGACGAAAAACTTGCCGCTGCCAAACTCGCCGAAAAAGCACATACGGCGATTCGTTCGGTGGAAAATGCAAAGCGCATCGTCATCGACCCGATTTCGGACCCGAACGAGACGGGACTCATTGGTGAGCAGTTTACCGTAATCACCACCGACCAGGGCGACCTTGAAGCAAAACTCACCACGACGAATCCCAACTGGGCAGCGGTGGTGGTTCATCTCTTGAAGCGCGCTGGCGTGAAGAAAGGCGACTACATCGCAGTATCGATGACCGGGTCAATGCCGGGGCTGAACATTGCGGCAATCGCTTCCGCAGAAGCCATCGGGGCGAAGCCGATTATAATATCTTCAATCGGCGCGTCGATGTGGGGGGCGAACAACCCCGACTTTTCCTGGCTCGATATGGAAAATCTTCTTTACAGGCGAGGGATTTTGCATCACAAAAGCGTTGCGGCTTCAATCGGCGGCAGGGGAGATAGAGGCGGAAATCTTTCCCCCGAAGGACGAAGAATATGCAGGGAAATCGCCCGAAGGAACGACATCCCGTTAATAGAGGGGAAAACGCTCGACGAAGCAATTCGAAAAAGATATAAAATTTTCAAAAAGCACCTTCCAAAAGGTAAAAAATACAGGGCATATATCAATATCGGCGGCGGGCTGGCGTCAATCGGCTCATTTCACAATCTCGAATTGCTGTCCTCAGGATTGATAAAAAAACTTCCGCAATATAATTATCCAGTTCGGGGAACGATGATACTCTTCGGCGAAGATGGTGTGCCGATAATCAACTTGAGGGATGTCAAAAAACTTGCCCGCAGATACGGACTGCCAGTTGCTCCGCAGCCAATTCCCGAACCACCAGATGGCGAAATATTTTTCAAAAATTATTATAAATTAGAAATCGTAGCGGCGATGTTCCTCTTCTACGCCATCCTCACATTCATAATAATCAAGGTTGACATCGAAAGTTTCGTTATGCGCAGACTGAAAAAATCGTAATCGCAGCCTATCAATATTCCACCGCAGGAAGAGTGAACAGCGGTCAATCCACAGAGAAGTCGGGCAGGATTTTATTTCTTATATGATTTTGCGTATTCTGCATATCTTGCGGCGTGTTCCTTCAATGTTTTTAGCGTCGATTCATCCAGTTTTCTTTTGGGCTGCGCAGGAACGCCAGTCATAAGTGTCAGCGGCGGGACTTTTGTCCGCTCCCTCACAACTGCACCTGCGGCAATCACAGCGCCATCGCCAATTTCAACTTCATCGAGAACTATCGCACCCATACCAATCAGAACAGAATTTCCTATTTTGCAACCGTGCAAAATTGCACCGTGCCCAACAGTTACATCATCGCCGATAACGGTCGGTTTATCCTCATCGATGTGAATAACACAGTTGTCCTGAATGCTCGTCCGCTCGCCAATTTTTATAAAACTAATATCCCCACGAAGAACCGCTCCATACCAGATGCTCGAATCTTTGCCGACCTCCACTTCGCCGATAAGAACAGCAGTTTCCGCAACAAAGGCATCAGGATGCACAACAGGTTTTTTTCCGTGATGTTCGATAAGCATTTTTACACCTCCTCATTGTATAAAATGACTTTTTAATTTTGCGGTGGAAAATCCTTTTCGCAATGAATTTTTCCTCCTATGTCACTATAATGTTGTTTCGGCTTCAGCGGACGATTTTTATCGCTCGTTTTTTTGCTAATCCTTCTATCTCGAGAGAAGGATTTAGGATGAGGGGTTCACAGCGCAGGCAGGATTGAATTGTCAGGTTTTTGGGAAAATTACTTGTTTGAAGAAATGTTGCAAATTATTATATACAATGATAGAAATGTCAAATTAGGGGGCTCATAATGCGCACTGTGAATGTTTTTTCTTTAGTTTCGCTTTTTTCTTTCGCCTTTTCGTGCTTCGCCGAAACGCACATTCCCGCCGGGGATGTCTTCGGCATTTGGGAAGCCGCTGGCTCGCCGTATTACATCGATGGCGAGGTGCACATACCCACTGATAGTATGCTTCTGATAGAGCCAGGCTGCTCGATAATCTTCACGGGGCATTATAAATTCTGTGTGGACAGCAATGCGGTATTGAGGGCAATTGGAACAGAGATGGATTCGATTGTTTTCACGGCTCAGGATACGGTTTTGACGGATTCCACAGGTGGTCATCACGGGATAAGGTTTTCCTATGCGGCGGATGGCTGCACGCTTATGTATTGCAGAATTGAGTATGGAAATGCGTTTGGTGACTATCCAGATTACTACGGAGGCGGGATTTACTGCTATCATTCCAGCCCGACGATAGAGAACAACACAATCATCGAGAACTCGGCAGCACTTCACGGCGGTGGAATTTACTGCTGGAATTATTCCAGCCCGATAATAGTGAACAACACGATAAGCGGAAATTCGGCAGAAGTGCACGGCGGCGGGATTTGCTGCTGGGATAGTTCCAGCCCGGAAATATCAAACAACAAAATCAACGGAAACTCAGCAGCTACCGGTGGCGGGATTTACTGCTGGAATTCTAGCCCAACAATATCAAACAACACAATAAGCGAAAACTCGGCAGACTGGGGCGGTGGGATTTTATGCTGGGGTTCCAGCCCGACAATAGAAAACAACAAAATTAGCAGAAACTCAGCAGGCTACGGCGGTGGGATTTACTGCGATAATTCAAACCCGACAATAATTAATAACACAATAATCGGGAACTCGGCAGACTACGGAGGTGGGATTTTATGCGGGTATAATT
Source organism: bacterium (assembly GCA_021161555.1). GTDB lineage: Bacteria > UBP14 > UBA6098 > B30-G16 > B30-G16 > JAGHAI01. The sequence goes on along the minus strand of JAGHAI010000105.1, from coordinate 2,703 downwards.
CCAGCCCGATAATATCAAACAACACAATAAGCGGGAACTCGGCAGATGACCACGGTGGCGGGGTTTTCTGCGAATATAACTCCTACCCGATAATCTTCAACACTATCCTGTGGCAAAATACTGCCAGCACGGGAAATGAGATTTATGTAGATTACTGTGAATATGGTGGCACACCCTATCCCTGCACTCTGTTTGTTGCATATACTGACATAGACCCCGGCGATTGCTATGTTGAAGGAGATACTGCTGGTGTAATTATATGGGGCGATGGCAATATAAACGCTGACCCGCTGTTTGCGGATACACTTTTTCATCTTTCCGCAAGTTCTCCCTGCATTGATGCAGGAGCGGAATCTGCGTATGTTTCCATCTGGGACACGGTAATCTATGCTCCGGAATATGATTTTGAAGGCGGCGCTCGTCCCTATGGCGCTGGCTGGGACATCGGCGCAGATGAATACGGCTCGTCAATAATCGCCAGACATAGCGAAAATAAACCCCGCTTAATAGAAATTTTTGCCTATCCCAATCCGTTCAATTCCTCTTGTGTCATTTTCGTAGAGACGCAAAATCTTGCGTCTCTACCAACGATTGCGATATATGATTTTCGGGGGAATGTTGTTTATAAATTACCCCCTCTATCCTCTAACTCCTTTCTCCCCAAGGAGAAAGGAGAATCTTTCCCTCTCCTTGGGGAGAGGGAAACACAAAGGGTGAGGGGACGATTCACCTGGGCGCCTGACGAAAAAATCCCATCGGGAATTTATCTCGTTCGCGCAACAATCCTGCAACAGAACAAATCGGTCATCTGCACGAAGAGGATTGTGTATTTGAAATGAAATATAATTTGGTGCGTCTTAGCGATAGATTTTAATCGCTCGTTTGGTGTCGCAACGCGCCGCGAAGCGTGGAAGGTCAAGCGGAACGCTTGTTTAATTTTGATGGAGAGAGGTATTTTTCAGTCGTTAAGACTGGCACAATATAAGCGACAACAAGGAGCGACACTGTGGCAGTCCGAAGGCTTGATGGTCAAGCCGAAGGCTTGCAAGCGGAAGGCTTGTCGAACAGTTTTGAGATGGATTCGAGCAGAAGTGTGAGATTGAAGGGTTTTTCCTTGAAAAATACGCCTTTCAATCCTTCTTTTGCTGCTTTGACGATTGTATGTTCGGGGTCGTATCCGAATGCAGTCATCAGAATTATTTTCGTGTCGGGATTTTTCTTCTTTGCCGCTTTGAAGACATCGTATCCTGTTTTGTGGGGCATTTTTATGTCGGATATTATGAGGTCGTAGTCATTTTTCTGAATCATTTCGATTGCTTTTTTGCCGTCTTCTGCGGTATCGACTTCCATTTTGAAGTGTCGAAGGAATTCGGCGAAACCTTCTCTAATCAATTGTTCATCGTCTGCGACGAGAATTTTCAGCGGATGCAATTTCAGCGTGACGAATTCCTCTGGTTTTTTATCCATTTTTTGTGGGAGTGCGAGCATATCGAGTTCGCCGATGTATTTTTCCTCTTTCAGTTCTTCGGGTGGATTTTGCAGTGTCTTTGTGATGTGCGCAATCTGGAAGGAGCGTTCCAGCGCCTTTGATATAAATTTTTTCAACTCATCCTTAAATTTTCCGTCCTGCAATTCTTCTTCAATGTCTTCCTTCATATGCGACAGCAGTGCGACCTGCGCCATAAGTTGATTGTGTATGTGATGAGAAAGCGCAACGACGGTTTTCTGCACCGCTGCTTTTTTCTCTGCTTCCAGCAATTTTTTCTGCAGTTCTCGAATGGGTCGTAAATCCCGGCTCACGCCAACGGTTCCGATTTCCTTTCCCCGTTCGTCATATAAAATCGATGCGGAAAGCGAAAGTGGAATTACTTCGCCGTTCTTCGATAGCACATCCACTTCTTCGTTTCGCAGGACCCCTTTGTTTTTTCGCAGTATGTGCATTATTTCGCGCGCCTTTTTGGGGTCTTTATACAATTTCAACACGGAGCGACCGCGAACCTCAGAAGGTTTGTATCCTAAAATTTCCTGCGCTGCGGGATTAAAAATGCGAATTCTTCCCCGCTCGTCTGTGGTAGTTATTATATCTGCCGAACTTGATATAATTTTTTTTAGATAGCCTTCCTGCTGGCGCAGTTTTTTGAGCAATCTACTTCTTTCGAGCAGCGATGCAGCGCGATTCGCAAAAAGTTCGAGAAGACGGAGAGTCTCCGAACGAGGGGTTGGTTTTTTCCCGTCGAATGGGTCATCTACGGAAATCATTCCGATAATTCTATCGTTGTGGGTTTTAAGTGGCACGAATAGAAAATCGTTTGGATGCCATCCCGAAAATTCTTCCGCGCTGCTCGGACTGGGAATTCCGCCGATTTCTTCGTTCAGCGGGTCGTCGTGAGGGATGTAATACGATTCGCTTACTCGATATCTATCCGAAAGGACGCGATGCCACATTTCCGCCGAAAGCGGCTTGCTTTTGAGCAGTTTTTTCCTCTCCTCCTTCGCGAAACCAGCATATCCGATGTCAATTCTCCGCCACCGCTTGCCGAATATGGAAATAAGAGCTCGTCTGAAAAGTTTCGCATCGACTATTGCCTTTGCAATCGCATCCAGTTGCCTGTGGATGTTGTCGGTGCTGCTGACACGTTCTGATGTCGTCATCAATATGAAAAGTTGCCGTGTTCGGAGACGAAGCAGTTCCTCGCAGCGCGC
>JAGHAI010000186.1 GCA_021161555.1 bacterium | reverse complement strand
GCAGAAGTCCCGTTGTCGCCAATCGTTTTGCTGTCTTCGGATGGAATTTCCCTCTGCCGAGTCCATATCCCCACATAGCGGAAAACAAAAGGTGTCCGAATGTGGAAAGAGGTCCTCTTATGAGAATAACTGCCGTTCCGTGTTTCATCATATAGAAAAAATTTTCAAGTGTGGCAAAGCCGAGCGCTGCCGCAGACGAATATACGATTCCGTCAACGGGCTCGTCGAATTCCTTCGTATAATACACCGCAAACAGCACGATGCCGAACTTTGCGAATTCTTCCACAAGTCCCGCCACGAACCACGACGCGCCAACCGCTTCATACAGAGAATCCACATCGCCGGAAAGCCCGAGTATCGAAGAAACGCCGAGTTCGACGAATATAACGGGGATTACGACGAGAAATCCGCCGAAAAATACTGAAATCACCCTGCCAACTGGTTCGGGTTCAAATTTATCACTTCGATAAATATACCACATCCACAGAATGCCCGGGAGAAACGAAATGACGAAATTAGCAGAACATATCATACAATCAGAAAACATTTTCTCTCCGACGATTTTCAATTACAGGTCATTTTTTCATCAAAGATAAAAAATTGCATTAACAAAAATATCAAAGCGAAAAAATATCTTGATTTTGCTCGATGTTCGATGTATAAATTTAAATGTTAAGACGAGGGAAGATTATGATAAAGGCAGTGTTTTACACGATAATCATAAGTTTGTTCTCCATCACTTATGCCGGTCAATGGAGCGATACTCGACGGGGGATAAAGAATTTTCGGGATGGCGATTACGATGAGGCTATGAAGAACTTCCAGCGGGCGAAGGATGCCGCTTCGGACAATCCGCTGGCGATGTATAATCTCGGCACGGCGCTGTATAAAAATGGAAAAATTGGTGAGGCAGCGAAGGAATTTTCAAACGCATTGACACAGGATACGATGATAACCGATACAATTCTTACGAAAAATTTGCTGTATAATATCGGGAATTGTGCATATCTGGCGGATAGTTTTCGTCAGGCGGCGAGATTTTACAAATCGGCGGTGATACTTGACCCCGAAGACGAGGATGCAAAATATAATCTCGAACTTGCGCTGCGTCATCTTCAAAATCAGCAGAACCAGCAAAACCAGAATCAAAATCAGCAGAAGAATCAGCAGCAGCAACAACAAAACCAGCAAAATCAACAGCAAAATCAGCAAAAACAGCAGCAACAACAACAAAATCAGCAAAAACAGCAACAGCAAAATCAACAACAACAGGCTCAGAAACAAAAAAAGAAACAGGGTGAACTTTCGAAGGAAGAAGCGGAACGACTGATGGAGGCGATGGAGCGCCAGGAAAGGAACTTTTGAAAGATTGGATGAAGGATAAGAATAAGAAGCGAGCATCGGGCGGACGATACAGAAATCCGCGGGATTGGTAAGTTTTATGCAAAATCTTCGGATTACACTTATTTTACTATGACTCTTTCCACTGTAATAGTTTTTGTCGAAACGCTTTTCGTGTTTCAGGCTTCACCTGTGGCGGTTTCGTCCGATTTAATGGACGGGATTTATGTCGCCACGCAGAATGAAATTTTTCACTTTTCAGAAGATACGGTTGTGGAAACGGTTTCCCGTGCGGGAAATGAAATGCTAAGCGGTATAACAGATATAGAATTTTCGGGAAATTGGCTATATGTACTTATCGGTGAGAGAAAAATTTTAAGAAAATTCGATAGGCGGTTAAATTACATTGGAGATATAGAGTTGATGGTGCGTTCGAGCAATCTTGCTCTTTCGCCCGATGGCGATATATGGCTATTTGACGAGTTTTCTAAAAAACTCGCGCATTATTCATCGGTCGGCGACCCTGTGGAAATTATGCGTATATCCGGTAGAAATGCAGTTTTAAGCGATGCGGTGCTTATCGGCTTCGCAGAGTGGCATAAAGTAATTGACTGTCTGCCCATATACGACACAGCGCCGAAAAGCATACCATATATGGATGTGCCAATTCTGTGGGAGAAATCAGAAAAAGTGGTAATTCCTTCGTTTGAATACAATGCAAAGTTGAAATTATTTCCCACCACGAGAAATGTGTGGATTTCCGACGGTAATATTGCATACACACAGGGGGATTCCATCCACATCTGCAACTATGGGACTATCGAGTGGAAATTTTTTAAAAAATTTCCCGAACATATTGTCATTTTTAATAGCGGGTTGTATGCTGTTTCTGGAAAAAACTTATTGAAGGTCGGCGTGAAATGGCAGAAGTAGTGCTGACATCGTTGATTGCAATACTTGTTGTGTGGTGGCTTTTTGAATACAGGATACACAACAGGAATTTGCAGCAAATTCCAATAAGAATTCACATCAACGGGAGCCGCGGGAAATCTTCTGTGACGCGGCTTATCGGTGCGGTGATGCGCGAAGCCGGGATTAGAACAGTGACGAAAACCACAGGCACAAATGCCCGCTTCATCTTCCCCGATGGGCGAGAGGAACCAATCGTTCGCCTTGGACCTGCAAATGTAAAGGAGCAGAGGTGGGTTGTCAGTCGTGCGGCGAAACTTGGAGCGGAAGCGCTGGTGACCGAATGTATGGCAATCGACCCCGAACTGCAGTGGGTTTTGCAGCACAAATACATTCGCGGAACTGTTGGGGTTCTCACGAATGTCCGCGCCGACCACCTCGATGTGATGGGTCCAACAGTTGAGGATGCGGCAAAAGCCCTTGCCGCCGTGATGCCTCACGGGAGCAAAGCAAACAAAGCAATTTGTTTCACCGCTGAAAGAAAACTATTCCCGATGTTAAAGAAAATTGCTGACTCGGTAAATTGCGAATTGATACTGACTGACCCCGATACTGTCAGCGATGAGGAAATTGAAAAATTTTCATATATCGAGCATAAGGAGAATGTTGCGCTGGTTCTGGCTGTGGCGGAGCATTTTGGAATTGATAGAAAAACCGCTCTTCGCGGTATGTGGTCGGCTGCCCCCGACCCGGGAGTGCTGCGAATTCATAAAATCAACTATAATGGGAAGAAAATCCGTTTCGCCAATGCGTTTGCCGCAAATGACCCCGATTCTACGATGATTGTGTATAAAATTGTCAGAGATAGAATGGACAGCGATGAAAAGTTCATCGTTATTGGAAATTCCCGTGCTGACAGAATTCAGAGGGCACAGCAGCTCGGCGAACTTATGGCGAATATGCCCGCGGATAGATATATTCTTGTCGGTGCGCTGCTGAAAGCAATTTTTGACAATATGAAAAAATATGGCGTTGAACAGCACAAAGTTGTGTTCGTTCCAGAAGGCGAACCTGAAAGAATTGCCGACGAAATATGCGAAACTGGCGGGGAAAAATTCTTCGCAATCGGAATAGGTAATATCGGTGGACCAGGACACGCAATAGCAGATTTCTTTGAAGAACTGGAACGAAAGCAGCGAGGAGAATCGCAGTGATACATATATACACAGGAAACGGCAAAGGAAAGACGACTGCCGCTCTCGGGCAGGCATTTCGCGCCTGTGGACACAACTGGCGCGTGATTATGATTCAATTTATGAAAGGAGACCCATCGTACGGCGAAATAAAATCCGCAGAAAAACTGAAAAACTTTGAGATTTATCAATTCGGAACGAAGAATTTTGTAAACAAGAACAATCCGTCAAAGGAAGATATTGAACGGGCGAAAGAAGGTCTGGAATTTGCGAGGAAGATTATTGAGACTGGAAAATACGATATGGTAATTCTCGACGAGATAAATGTCGCAGTGGATTTTGGTCTCATTGCGCTGGAAGATGTTCTGGATTTGCTGAAAAAAGTTCCCGAAGAGACGGTTCTAATATTAACAGGAAGATATGCCGACGAAAAAATTTTTGAATATGCCGACCTCGTGAGCAAAATCGAAGAAATAAAACACCCATATCAAAAGGGAATTTCAGCGATTGAAGGGATAGAATTTTAAATATTTATCTCATTTTCCCCAATTGGAACGACATCATTCGTTATGGTGACTCATAAACTAAAAAGGTTCGATAAAAATTTTGGTTCTCGTCGGAAAAAGTTGGTCAATAGAATGCGTCGATAGCGAACAACTTCAGATATTTTAAATATTTTTTCCTTGTGCGCCGTGTTTTTTTTTTATCGCTTTTATCTGCGATTCCACTGCTTTCAGCCGAAACTACTAAAAATATGGAATGTTTCGACAGATCAATTTCCTCCATCTCAACTTTTGCCTTGCAAAATCTCCATAAATATTTTATCGTAATCACAGCTGATTAGAAGGTTTAAGGTTATTTG
>JAGHAI010000026.1 GCA_021161555.1 bacterium | reverse complement strand
TAGTGGAGGTGTTTTAAATGAAAAAAATTTTATTACTACTATTTTTCGTATGCGAATTAGTATCAGCGCAACCTATGATTGAATGGGAACATTCTTTCGGTGGAAGTATGTGGGATGAAGCTTATTCTATCGTTTCGACAATGAGCGATAAATATGTGGTTGCAGCACGCTCCGCCTCGAATGATAGTGATTTAACTGAAAATAGAGGGTACTATGATTATTGGATTTTTGAATTAGATTCCAGTGGTGAATTGATTTGGCAAAATGTATTAGGAGGAAGTGATTGGGATGTTCCGGGTTCTATTGTCAATATAGGTGATAGTTGTTTTGTAGTCGCAGGGTATTCTGGTTCGAATGACTTTGATGTTACCGGAAATCATGGTAGGAATGATTTTTGGGTGGTTAAATTAAATTCAATAGGTAATATGTTGTGGCAACACTGTTATGGTGGAACTCAATCTGATGGGGCATATTCGATAGTTCATACAACAGATAATGGATATATTATTGCAGGTTTTTCTGGGTCTAACGATGGAGATGTTAGTGGACACCACGGTGAAATAGGATATCCACATCTTGATTGTTGGATTGTTAAAGTTGATTCATTGGGTGCAATTGAATGGCAAAAATCATTAGGAGGAACCGGAGAAGAAAGAGCATATTCTATAATCCAAACTACCGATGGTGGATATGCATTTTGCGGATATACTTGGTCGGACGATGGTGATGTTAGTGGTATACATAGCACTTCCGCTCCAGATTATTGGGTTGTAAAATTGGATTCTATAGGTGAGATAGAGTGGCAAAAATGTTTGGGAGGAACGGATGGGGACTATGCGTATTCTATAGACCAGACAATTGATGGAGGATATGTCGTTGTTGGTCATACTGAATCTCATAATGGTGATGTGAGGGGTTATCATGGAAGCAATGATGTATGGGTGGTTAAACTTGATTCTTTAGGTGAGCTAGAGTGGCAAAAATGTTTGGGAGGAAATTCTTGCGATTTCGGAACCTATATACTTTCCACTAATGATACAGGTATGATTATATCAGCGTATTCTATGTCAAATAATGGTGATGTTAGTGGTAATCATGGGAATTATGATTATTGGATAATAAAAATTGACAAAAATGGTGAACTTGAGTGGCAAAAATGTTTTGGAGGTAGTGATGCAGAACAACCTAATTGTTTAACCCAAAATATCGATGGTGATTTAATTATTGCTGGTAATTCAAAATCTAGTGATGGCGATGTATCCGTAAATAAAGGTTCAGGAGATGTATGGATAGTAAAAATAAAATCTCTATTGATAGTTGAAACAACCGATTCCTTCGATGGTGCACCCTGTTGGATACCAGATACTGTTGAAAATCGCGGAGATTACATTTTTCTTGGACCATCCGATACAATTAGAATTATTAACATCAGCAATGACACTCTTGATATTGGTTTTTTGGTAAATGATTCATCGACTATTTGGAAATTGGTAGTTAATATCGCAGATACTTCCGAGATGTCCGATACAACGCTTTGTCATTATGATTGCTATTCATTGCGCGCAATATTTTCTGATACAATTCCTCCGGATTCATCTTTCAATGATAGCACAGCAATTGTGTATCCAGATACTGTCAATTGGTTCAATAGTTCTCCATATACTACATTTATATTACCTGGGGACACCACATATTTGTGGCTTCGATTGGATACTCCGCCGTATTATTCGAGTAAAAATATAGAAATATTTTTTAACTTAGTTACTCGAACACACACAGAATAATTTGGTGTCAAAAAATTGGATTGGGAACCATTTCCAGGTAAATTGTGGCAACCCAGATTTTACGAACACATCATCCGCGATGAGGACGAATTAAATGCGATTTGGCAATATATAATCGACAATCCGCAGAATTGGGATATCGATACAGAAAACCCGAATTTTTCTGAAAATACATAACCTCTTGATTTACAATAGATACGCTCGACTATCCACTTTCTTCAAAACGAATGACAGAGCCAATATAATGGATGGCGATTAAAAAACATCACAAATTGTGGTCATATTTCCATATATGAAAATAGTAATCGTAGAACATTCTTGCGAGCCACGCCCAGGCTCCGCCGGAACCGCCCGCTTCCACGAGTATAACGAGAACTATTTCGGGATTTTCCGCAGGGGCAAAGGAAACGAACCACGCATGGTCTGCTCCGTGTGGATTTTGTGCGGTTCCAGTTTTTCCTGCGACGACGATGTCCTCCATATGTGCGCCGTATCCCGTTGCCCATTCCTCGTTGCAGGTTCTTATCATACCATCGACGGCGGTTTTTATTGCTTCCATCGAAAATGGTAATTGCCCCCGTTCGATTGGGGAGAATACCCGGGGATAGCGCAGAGGGAACCTGATTTCCTTCACAATTCGCGGTTTATATACGGTTCCGCCATTGGCGATTGCGGAGAAGAATTGTGCCACTTGCAGAGGAGTTGTGAGAAGTTCGCCCTGTCCAATGACGAGGTTCAGCACAACACCTGCTCCCCATCCGCGCCTGCCGTATCGTGTGTTGTAATAATTTCTGTCGGGCACGAGTCCTTTTGCTTCGTGTGGAAGTTCTATGCCCGTTTGCTGTCCGAAGAAGCATTTTTTTGCATATTCCGACCACATATCCAGTCCAAGCCGTGCGCCAATTTGATAGAAGTAAATGTCGCAGGATTGAGCGATTGCTTCCAGCATATCGAGATATCCGTGTCCGGAGCGCAGCCAGCAGAAGAACCATCTGTCGCCATATTGCATTGCGCCGAGGCAGGGATATTCCATATGCGAGTATGCGCTCGCAATGTTTTCATCCACAGCTGCCGCGGCAGACATTATCTTCATCGGCGATGCTGGTGGATATGTTCCCTGATACCAGCGGCAGAGCATTGGATGGGTTTCGGGATTGTTGAGTTTTGCCCATATTGTGTCGGTGATTGGCTGCGAAAAGATTGTCTGGTCGAAATCGGGCACTGAAACGGCTGCGATAATGTCGCCGTTGTTTGGGTTCATAGCGATGATTGCACCCTGTGGTATCCATCGGCACAGAAATTCGAGATACTTTTGAAGGTTCATATCGATTGTCAGAACTATATCTGCGCCGTTTTTAGGTGGAATATTTTTATATTCTTCCACAGGTCCTATGACTTCACCGTTTGCGCGGACTTCGAGAAAAGTTGCGCCATCCTGCCCGCGCAGAATGTTGTCGAAATATCTTTCAACGCCCTGTTTTCCGACCATATCGCCTGCGCGAATTCCTTCGCGATATCGTTCGCGCAGTTCCGCAGCGCTCACTTCGCCGACATAGCCAAGTATGTGCGGCGCAATCTTGCCCAGTGGATAACTCCGCACCGGTTCAACCTGATAGACAACTCCAGGATATTCATTTGATTTTTCCTCAATTTCGGCAATCTTTGAAAAGTCGACTCTTTTCTTTATCTTAACGGGAAGATATTGAATTTCCTTTGTTTTTAGATATTTTTCCCAGATGTAGTCCGAGGGCACATCGAGCAGTGCAGAAAGCTTATCGACAAGTTCACTATCGGCGGGGAATTCAAATGGCATAATCGATATGGTGTATGTCGGGGAATTATCCACGAGAACGATGTTGTTTCTGTCAAAAATCCTTCCCCTTGCAGATGGCGTTGGCAGAACACGAATTCTATTGCGTTCCGAAAGATTATAGTAATATTCGCTGCGAAAAATCTGCAGATAACCCAGCCGAATTATTAACAAAAAGAAAACTGCCAAGATGAAGAAAAAAACTGTTCTTTCCTTGTGTTCCGCAAATATCTTTTCTGTCAGGTCAAATTTTTTCATAAATTTTTTCCACTTTTTTGACTGTCTCCATATCGTTGCATTTCTGCGCAGATTGCTTTGCCCTTTTGAGATAATTTTTTGCCCTATCCATATCTTTTAACGCTATGTAGTCCAGTGCGATGTTCAGAAGGACATCGGCAACCAAAAAGGGTTCGCCCGCCGATTTAGCGAGTTTCAGAGCTTTTCTATGGATTTTTAAAATTTTCACTCTATCGCCGTTTTCTCGTAAAAATTCACCCATAGAATTCAGTGCGAAGGCAAGTCCGACAAAATCCCCGATTTTTTCAAAAAGTTTTTTTGCCCTTTCGAGAGAAACTATCGCATCATCTATTCTGCCAATCCCTTTCAGTGCGATAGCCAGATTTACGAGGTCTTCCGCTTCTGCAATTATGTTGTTGTTTTCCCTGTCCATTTTCACAGCCAGACGATGAAGTTTGACTGCTCTGTGCGGTTTTCCCTGTTTCTCGAAAATCCAGCCGAGATTTGTCAGCAGAGATGCGGTGGTTTGAGAATCACCTATTTTCTTCGCGATTGACAGCGCCTGGAGAAATATTTCTTTTCCTTCCGAGAGGCGATTTAAATTGCTCTTAATAACGCCGATGTTCACCATAAGCTGAAGTTTTCTTCGTGGATTTTCGGGTAGTTTGTCGAGTAATTTCAGCGCCTTTTGATACAATTTCTCTGCATAGGTGATTTTTCCAGTATTGTTGAAAATCACGGCAATGCGCATCAGTGCGCCGTAGAGGAGGGATATTTCTTTCGATTTTACGGCAATTCTGGCCGCTCGGCGGTTTATCTGCATTGCCTCTGAATATTTTCCAGTATTCCAGAAAATTTCGCTTTCTTTGAAGAGGACATCTACCAGCTGCACTGTATTATGCCATCTGTGATACATTCTTGTTGCTATTTCATCGGCGCGTCGGTAGAATTCCGATGCTGCGCGATATGCCCATCGCCGTTTTTGTTCATCGCCAGCTATAAGCAGATACTTAAAAGCGCTTTTCCATCTTCCGCAGCGTTCATAATGATATGCCAATTCCTGTGCGAATTTTTTCAGGTTCTCCTCAAGCCTGCCTCTTTTTCCATTTTCGCCACCGGGTTTTTGAAAAAAACTTTCTTCGGCTGCCATTTTTTTATACGCTTTAACCGCGGAAAAATGCAGTCTCCTTTTTGTTTGAGCTGTGAGCATTGAATAGCAAGCCTGCTGGAATATTTCCCATCGGAAGCGAATGTTTTCTCCGCCGATTTCGAAAATTTCTTCGGGCAGGGGCAAAATTTTTTCGTTTTCTATCATATATGATAGCAGTTTATGTGGAAATTTTTCGCCAAGAACGGACGCAGAAAGAACGATGTCCCGCGTTTCTGACGGAAGCGAATCTATTTTTGCGATGACATAATTCGATATGTCTGCGGGAAGCTCTATGTTGGAGGCAATGTGCAGTGTTGAGCGGAAAATTTCCGTTCCATTATTTTCCTTAAGAAATTTCAAAATGTGCCACAGATGACCGGATGCGCCCCTTGTTATATCCCATATTTTTTTAAAATCCTTTTTGGAAATTGCTGAAATAGAAAAAAATTTTTTT
>JAGHAI010000009.1 GCA_021161555.1 bacterium | reverse complement strand
TCCCTGTGCTGTTTCTGGATGTGGCGAAATATATTCCATCGGGTATATTTGCATCGGGATGCCAGATGGCGATGCCGTTTTCGGCTGGAAGAACAGCCACGCACCTGCCCGAAATATCCATAATTGAGATTTTTTTCACATCGTTCGGACAAATAATTCTGCAGTTTGAATTGAATGGATTTGGCGCCGTTAGAATAGATGTATTTTGCGGTAGATTTTTCTCTTTTACAAAAATTCCGCTCGTGTCGGTGGAATCGAGATATTGAGCGATGTTCCTGAAACTATCGGGGTCGGGTGCCACTGCAAAGGCGAAGAGAAGCGTTTCCTGTTGCCCTGGCGACAGGTCGGGCAGGGAAACAATTATGCCGATACCGATGTCGCCCATAATACTGTCAACATAAACGGGGCAGGTTGTTCCCGTGTCGAATTCGGAGCCCTCCCAGAAATTTCCTTCGAGCAGATTTAGAAGTGCTTCGTCGTCTGTGGCACGGTCAAACCAATCCCGTGTATCTTCAAGTATGTAATCAAATCCGCCATAGAGCCACACAAAACCTGCACACTGACTGTTCGTCATCGAAGCTTGCTGGCATAGCGCATTGTGTCCATCGATTGCAACGACATAGTCATCGTCCCAGGCGTTGTCGGGAACATCGGCATCGAAGTGAAAGAGAAATTTCCCGCCTGTATAATCGGAAGAACTGCCGTTTTCCATTATCCATCTCACTTTTATGTAAGGAGAGCCAGAATCCGAATAGACCGTCTGATAGAAATTTATCAAAAAGGCATTGTGATAGAAGGAAAGGTCTGAAATTGAATATAGAACGGAGTCCACGATGACAGAATCCACAGCAAAAGTGGTTTCTGATGAATCAATGATAGTGTCGTATAATGTATCATACAAAAATTCCCATTCCTCGTCGATTGTAAGGCTGTCGAGAGTTAGAAAATCGGAATCGAATAATGGTCCTTCGTCGGCGGCTCTGCCGTGAAGCGTGACATCCCATCCGTCGAACCACAGAGCAATGAAGGAAAGCCACATCACATCCGCATTTTCATCTTCTGAAAAATCGACATAGTTCAGTTCCACAAAACCGCCCTGATAGACATCGTCAACGCGCAGCTGAATGACGCCTGTGTTGTGCATATATCTCGTTCCCCACGAAAGAGAAATAATCGCAAAAATGAGAATAGTTTTCAGCAGAAGTCTTTTCATAGCTAAATCTCCACTTTATTCAACTAAAATTTATCGGATAATTTATCCAGCAATTTCAATACTTTTTCAAGGTCCTTTTCCGATATCGACACCGCTCTTGCAAAGATATTGTCAAGCATTTTCTTCTGCGATGGCGTCACTTTTTTTACTTCGCTTCTTTCCGGAATTACGACAAAATATTCCGATACATCTTTTTCAAGCAGTTCTTCTGGCGAAAAGGGTTCGTCAAGTCCGAGTCTGCGGCTGAAAAATTCGCAAATCCTTCCCAGCATCGCATCGGAAGGAATATGCCCGCTTTCCCAGAAAACAATAGTTTTGCGGGAAACGCCAATAAATTTCGCTATTTCCTGTTGCGAAAAATAGTTTCCGCGCGTTGCTATTCCTGCCGCTTTCCGCAGAAATTTTAAGTTATTTCCAAATAATTTACTAATACGCATAATAATAGATGTATCATATTGATACATTTTCTTGTTGACATTTCAAACTCGCATAAATATGATTATCGCGGAGGTGACATAATGTTACATCTTGCGATTTTCAGTTATGTCAATGAAACCAATTCTGTGTTCTTCCCCTTCTTTTTCCACAGGAAGTTCTGGGAAATACGCAATGGACATAATCGATTCGTATTTGATGAGGATGTATGCTTTGTGTCGTTCATTTCCCTTTCCTTTTTCTCGTGGAATTGGATAGTTTGTATGTTCAATCCACACGCCGAGTTCGTCTGCTTCGACCACTTTTGCCACGATGGAAACTGTGTTTTCGTCGAGCATATCGACCATCGGTCTAAGTTGTGGGTCCTGCATTTTTGGCTGCTGAATTGTGATTATAACCCGCGCACCTGCAATGGCTTCGAGCATATATCCTCCTTCTTTTTTTTCAAGATAATATATGAGCGTCATCAAGTCAACATAATATAGGAGATGATATGAAACGCAAGTTGAAGAAGGCGAAGAGATTTGTCAGTGTTCTTCGCATCCAGAAACTGCCGCCTGAAAAAGTGGTTGAACTTATGAACGATGTAAACGAAGGAAGGGCGGTATTGTTATCGGTGTATTCCAGCCGCATATCGCAGATATTTTTAAGTTCAGATGTTCTGAAAAATTTTGTGCGCGATATGCAGGAAACAAGGGTGAGCGCTATGAATAAGTTGATGAGAAAACTTTCGAGGAGGTGGTATAATGAAGACCAGGAAGGGATATCTTCGCAGAAGAAACGGATGGATAAGAAAGAGTTATCGAAATCTTCGCCGCCAGGGTTTCACAGCAAGAAAATGCTATGAAATAATCTCTCAGCAGCTCGAAGGCGAGCTTTCGCCGTCGTCGGTGAAAAAAGTTATTTATTCTACGGGGAAAAAGCCGAAAAAAACTTCTGCCAAAAATTCTTCCCCCTGAATAAACTGATTGCAATGAGGGATAAATTTAATATTTTTAAAAATCGAAAGAAATGCTGAGAAATCAGGTTCATAGGATAATCGTAGGTGAGCTGGAGACGAATTGCTATTTGCTATGGGACAGAAGAGATTCGGCGCTGATAATCGACCCGGGAGCGGAAGGCGAGAAAATTGAGGACGAGATAATTTCTCTGGCGCTCGAACCTGCCGCAGTAATTCTCACTCACGGACATTATGACCACATCGGCGCGGCGAATTTCATCGCAGAAGCTTTTTCAATCCCCATATTTGCCGACGAAGATGAAATGGAAATGTTGAAAAATCCCGAAAAAAATTTCTCTGCATTCGTCGGCGAGCCTGTTGTTATAAATGCAAATTTATTGAACAGGGATGTATTGAAAAAATTAAATATTCATCTTCGTCTGATGAAGTTGCCAGGGCACACCCGTGGAAGTATCGGTCTGCTCGATGAGAAATTTCTCATCTGTGGCGATGTCGTGTTCGCCGGAGGTGGAATTGGCAGAACTGACCTGCCCGATGCAAATCCCTACGACCTCGCAGATTCGATAGAAAAAATATTGCAGCTTCCAGATGACATCGTCATTATGCCAGGGCACGGCGGAAGGTCTTATATTAAAAAGGAGAGGGAAATCTGGCAGCAGGGTGTGAAGATGTTGCGAGAAGATTTGTTTTAAGAAAGGACGGATGTATAATGAAACTTTTATCGGCGTTTATCTTTTTATTGCTCATATTGTCGCTATTCGGCAAGGAAATACCGATGACGCGCTGGATTGACCCAATCGGTGGAAAGCCAATTACCCCCGATGAATATGAAAAAAAATTTGGCTTTCCCAAATCTCCGCTTCGATTGGGAAGAATTATGAAAAGCCAGACGGAAGACAGCCTTGTGGACATAGTCGTGAATTCTTCGCTGTGGGGAGAACTGGAAGATGAAATTTTAAATTTTTCCGAAGATTTGATTTCGGACGGCTATTCCATCGTCATAGACACGATGGGAGGCGGTTCTGCCGATGAATTGAGAGACCATCTTTCTATACTTTTGCTTCTTGCACGGGAGAACTTATTCTTTCCGGCAACCCTTCAAACCCGATTGTTGCCGGCGAAGGCAATGGCATAGCAATTGCGAATGTTTATGATTATCCCACATATTTAACATATTTAAGCAGAGGCGAGGGGTATCATTCTCATCCTTTTCTGCCT
>JAGHAI010000143.1 GCA_021161555.1 bacterium | reverse complement strand
GAGACATACCAACTATTTTGACATTTGGACAGCGAAGGATGAGTATGATTTATATACACTACTTTCTAATTTCAAAGGTAAATTCATACTTTCAACCTGGTTTAAAAACAAATACAGAGAAAATGAGTTCATTAAAAGATTTTGGAATGAATTTAACATTATAACGAGAAATCATTTTTATCATATTGGCGGCAAAGAAATAAATAGAAATCCAATGGTGGAGGCATTGGTAATGAATTTTGAACCAAACGATATCGAAATTTTTCAGGGAAATATAAGAAAAACAGATGCGTTTGAAATCCCGCTATTTGAATTTAAACATTAGTTTCAGTAATGCTATAACCACAAAATTCAACCTCTTCAATTTACTGAAATAAATATAAAACCTGAGAGGATTAAAATGAAAGGCGAAATGAAGAACATCCTTGTTATAGGTGCTTGCGGGCAGATTGGGAGTGAACTGATTGTTGCTCTGCGCGAACGATACGGCAGAGATAATGTGGTTGCGGCGGATATCAAGGAGCCGAAGAATGACGAGATAGCCAGCTCGGGACCCTTTTACTACGCCGATGTAACCGAAAGAGCATGCCTTGATGTGATTATCCGAAAGCACAAAATCGACACAATATACAATATGGCGGCGATTCTTTCCGCAAGCGGCGAAAAAAATCCTCAACTGTGCTGGAAGGTGAATATGGGCGGCGTCATCAATGTCCTTCAGGCGGCAATAGATTACGATATGGTCAGAGTGATAATTCCGTCTTCGATAGCCGCATTCGGTCCCGATACCCCGCGTGAAAACACGCCGAACGATACTATTCTTCGCCCGACGACGATGTATGGTGTGACGAAAGTCTGCGGCGAACGGCTGTGCGATTATTATGTAAAAAGATTCGGCGTCGATGTCAGGGGTCTGCGGTATCCCGGGATTATTTCCTACAAAACACTTCCCGGTGGCGGCACAACCGACTATGCCGTGGAAATCTTCTACAAGGCAATCGAGGAAGGCAGATACACCTGTTTTCTTGAAGAAAACACACTTCTGCCTATGATGTATATGCCCGACTGCATTCGCGCAACGATTATGCTGGCAGAAGCAGATTTCGACAGGCTGGAACATCACAATGACTTCAATGTCGCCGCTTTCAGCTTTACCCCGGGAGAACTTGCCCGCGCCATCAAAAAATACATTCCCGAATTTGAAATAGAATATAAGCCAGACTATCGTCAGGAAATAGCCAATAGCTGGCCCACAAGCATCGACGATTCCGTCGCCAGAAGGGAATGGAATTGGAAACCCGAATGGACAATCGACTCTATGACAAGAGATATGCTCGAAAAACTTTCGGAAAGGCACAAACAGGGAAAATTGTATGATATGTGAGCAAAATCCAATTTTTGTTCGGAATGATGGAGGGGAAAGATGAAACGGGGAATTTTTGGGGCGATAATTCTGGCAAATCTATGTTTTCCGGCAACGCCGATATATGTAAGTATAGTCAGCCACAGTTTCACGGATGCCTTTGAAGACAACATAGAAGCCATTCAGGAATATGTAGATTCGGGAATAATTCGATGGGTAACGCTTCAACAGGCGGTGGAAATATGGCGCACGGAATACGATTCTGTTCCAAATCTATTCTGGTTCGATACGACAACGGGAATTGTGAATAACAAATCCTCTTCGGAGAAAAAAATCGCAATTGATGTCTTTCCCAACCCCTTCAATTCTCAATGTGAAATTCGCATTCCGAAAAATCTTTCGGGTTTGTGTGCCGTGCAAATATTCGATAACCACGGAAGAATGATATTTCAAAAGGACTTATGCGAAAGTCAGTGCGATAAATTGCTGTGGCGCCCTCAAGGATTTTTATCCGCCGGAGTTTATCTCGTTAGAGCAATCAAGACAAATGGTGATTGCATCGAAAGAAAAATAGTTTATATTAAATAGATTATTTATCTCTTGATATATGGAGGAGAAGTTATGAACACAGCGCTTTTGTGGGAAATATCGAAACCGGGACGCATCGGGATAAATCTTCCTTCCCGTGATGTTCCCGAACTGGATGAGAAAAAACATCTGCCAGATAATATGGTTCGCGCAGCTGGAAATGGTCTTCCTGAGGTATCCGAACCGCAGGTGGTAAGGCATTTTGTAGAACTTTCGTCTAAAAATCACCATGTCGATAAGGGATTATATCCACTCGGTTCCTGCACGATGAAGTATAATCCAAAATTGAGCGAACGGGTTGCCGCATTTTCGGGATTTGCCAATCTTCATCCTTTTGTTCCGGAAGATTTTGCTCAGGGAGCGCTCGAACTGATGTTCAGATTGGGCGAATTGCTCTGCCACATCGGAGGGCTTGATGCCATAACCCTGCAGCCTTCTGCGGGCGCTCACGGTGAATTTGCAGGGCTTTCCATCATCAGAAGATATCACGAAGCACGGGGAAATCCGCGTAAGAAGGTGGTCATTCCCGACTCATCACACGGGACAAATCCGGCATCCATTGTATTTTCGGGGTGGCAACCTATTGAAATTAAATCAGATGCCGCCGGGCGCATCGACATAGATGCGCTGAAACCACATCTCGACGAAGACCTCGCTGCGCTTATGGTAACAAATCCGAATACGCTGGGCATCTTCGAGCGCGACATAAAAAAAGTCGCGGAAATGCTGCATTCCGTCGGTGCGCAGCTTTATATGGACGGGGCAAATATGAACGCATTGCTCGGAATTGTTCGCCCCGGAGATGTCGGCATCGATGCACTGCACTATAATCTCCACAAGACATTTTCGACACCGCACGGCGGCGGCGGTCCCGGGTCTGGTCCTGTTGCCGTTAAAGAACATCTCGCCCCGTTTCTGCCAAAGCCAACAGTGGTGCATTCGGAAGACGGAAAATATCATCTCAACTGGGATGTTCCTGATTCGTTGGGGAAAATGAATGCCTTCTGGGGAGCCTTTGGTGTAATGGTCAAGGCTTTTTCATACATAATGAATGCGGGAGCGGAAGGACTGCGAAAGGTGGCTGAAAATGCCGTGCTGAATTCCAATTACCTTATGGCATCGCTGAAAGATGACTACGAACTTCCATACAGGTCAACGCCGATGCACGAATTTGTCCTTTCGGGAGAATTTTTGAAAAAATTCGGCGTGAAAACGCTCGATGTCGCAAAGCAGTTGCTCGACTTTGGCTTCCACGCGCCGACAGTGTATTTCCCGCTCATCGTTCACGAGGCGCTTATGATAGAGCCGACTGAAACAGAATCCATAGAGACACTCGACGAATTCATCAAAGCGATGAAGGAAATAAGAAAAATGGCGGAAAATGAGCCCGACAGACTACACGAAGCCCCGAAGAATACACCCGTCCACCGACTTGATGAGGTATCGGCGAACAAACAGCCCATCTTCAAATGGCAGGATATGATTGAAACATAGAAGGATGTGATGCACAATGTCGCTGCTGGAACAAATAAGTTCGCCAGCGGAGCTAAAGAATATAGATACTGAAAAGTTTTCTCAGCTTGCGCAGGAATTGCGCGATTTTATCATTTCGTCCGTTTCGTCAACTGGCGGACATCTCGCACCGAGCCTCGGCGTAATTGAATTGACAATTGCCCTGCTTTATGTATATAGTCCCCCGGAAGACAAAATTATATGGGATGTGGGACATCAATCGTATGCGTATAAAATTCTAACCGGCAGACGCGAAAAATTTCATACATTGCGCCAGCTGGGTGGGATTTCGGGCTTCAACAACCGCAGCGAAAGCCAATACGATGCCTGGGGCGTTGGACACGCCAGCACATCGATTTCCGCCGCACTCGGCTTTGCGATGAACAGAGACCTCGCCGGACAAAATCACAATGTAGTTGCAATAATCGGCGATGGCGCGCTCACCGGCGGACTTGCCTTTGAAGGATTGAACAACGCAGGCGCCTCGGGAACGGAAATGCTCGTGATTCTCAACGACAACACGATGTCAATTTCAAAGAATGTCGGCGCTGTGGCTAAATATCTCACCGACATCGTCGCCAGCCCGTTTTATCAAAAGGTTAAAAGCGAAATCTGGGACATCACAGGAAAAGCCGGCGAATTGGGAAAATACTTTCGCACCATTGCAAGGAAAATGGAAGATTCGCTGAAAAATCTCATCGTTCCGGGAATGCTATTTGAACAGTTCGGCTTCGAATATTACGGTCCCATCGACGGACACGACACGGGCGAACTGATACGGGTTCTTCGGGAAATAAAGGACATAAAAAAGCCGAAACTTCTTCACATCATCACAAAGAAAGGAAAGGGATTTCAGCCGGCGGAAAAGGACGCCACAAAATTTCACGGGCTTGGCAAATTCAACATTTCCACAGGAGAAGTTGAGAAGGAGGCGGAAAAGCCGACCTATACGAAAATCTTTGGCGCCGCTATGGTGGAACTCGGCGAAAAATTCAAAGACCTGTGCACAACGACTGCCGCGATGGAAGTCGGAACGGGACTATGTGAGTTCCACAAAAAATTTCCTGAACGGTTCTTCGATGTGGGGATTGCCGAAAATCACGCCGTCGTCTTCAGTGCAGCTCTTGCCGCAGAGGGCAGACGAACCGTCGCTGCAATATATTCGACATTTATGCAGCGCGCATACGACGCCATAATTCACGATGTGGCACTTCAAAAAATTCCACTTGTTCTCGCTATGGACAGAGCGGGCATTGTCGGAGAAGACGGACCGACTCACCACGGAATTTTTGACATATCTTATCTTCGGGCAATACCGAACATAATCATCGCCGCGCCGAGCAGCGGAACGCAGCTGAGAAATCTCATCTTCACCGCGCTTGACGACTTTTCAAATACCTGGGCAATTCGCTACCCGAGAAGCACCATTCCCGACGAGGATATTGAAGAAAACTTTGAAAGGATAGAAATCGGGAGCTGGGAAATTTTAAAAAGGGGCAGCGGCGAACTGCTCGTGCTGGCTGTAGGGTCAATGGTTCATCCTGCGCTTGAAGCGGCGCAGAATTTTTCTGAGAACAGTATTACGGTGGTAGATTGCAGATTCGTAAAACCTATTGACGAGGAAATGCTCTTCGAGCTTCTTAAGTCTCACGAAAAAGTCATCACCATCGAGGAAGGAAGCCTTCTGGGAGGATTTGGCGAAGGTGTCGCCGCATTTGCTCAGGAGAAAAATATTTTTCCAAAAATTTTAAAGAACATCGGGATTCCCGACGAATTCATAACATTCGGAAAGCGTGACGAACTGCTGAAAATGCTATCTCTCGATACTGACGGCATATTTAAGCAGTTAAAAAGCATCCTGCAATCGTAAATGTTATCGTTCTGCAAATTGGCAAAATCAAAAAATGCGTTTTAAAATATTCTCTGCATCTACAAACGATAATTATTCTTTATCGGAAAATATTTTTCTCCAGGAAGATATCGTGTGTCCCTTCGATGTGATGACGCCGCGCATCAATGAATTGGCAGAGCGATTGAAAAAGTTGTTCCAGCGCCCACCTCGCTTTCCACATAAATCTTTCCGCCGTGTCCCTCGACGATTTGTTTGGTGATGAACAACCCCAGTCCGGTTCCCTTTTGCTTTGTCGTGTGAAAAGGTTCGAAAATATGAGCAAGATGTTCTTCTGGAATTCCCTTCCCAGTATCGGAAATTTTTATTACACCGTATTCAGTCCCATCAATCCTTTTCGTGTCGAGAATCACCTTGATAACTCCACCCGACGATACTGCCGAAGCGGCATTTTCCATAAGATTGTAGAGAACCTGCCTTATGGCGGAGAAGGAATATGGCAGAATCGGGTCATCTCCCACATCGACTATCACGCCGATGCCTCTCTCCTTCAGTTGCGCACGATATCGAGGGACTACCTTTTCCACAACCGCAGATAACTTTTGATTTACCTTCGGAAATTCTCGTCCTCTGGCGACAGCGAGATGGCTTTCTACGATGCCCGAAAGTCTGTCCACTTCCTCGTTGATGAACTGAACCATTTCCTCGAGTTCCTCTCTATCTTCGATTTGCGGAATTGCTTCGGCGGAGCCACGAATTATCGCAAGTGGATTTCTAATTTCGTGGGCGAGTGTGGCCGCCATCATTCCAATTCCCGACAGAGTTGCCGCTCTTTCAAGGTGATATTGCAGCCGCTCAAGTTCTCGCCTGCCGAGATACATAACGAGCACGATGAAGAAAATTGCCATAGCACTCACTATGCCGGCTATCCACACACCGCGGCGGATGTTCGCCAGAAGTCCGAAATATTTTGCCCCGGCATCCACGGCGACGATAGCCGACACATCGCCCACAGGGTCAAATATCGGGGCGAATGCAACTCGCAGATATTGATTTCCAACTCTACGAAGCCCGCCATATGTAGCGATGCCAAGCGCAGCCGCTTTTATGCCGCCAATTTCAGATGCCCAGTATGGATTTGGTTCGCCTGTGGGAAGTTCTTCATCTGTGGAGAAAAGTATCGTCCCCGATGTGTCCAGAATCGCGACGGTGTGTATTTTGTCGCCATCCACCAGCGATTTTAGATAGGAAGATGGGTCTCGTTCCGCAAGTTCGGGCATTCCCATCGAGACGGCTTCCACCCAATCGGAAGGTATATTCCCCGCAAGTGCCTGTGCCAGAAGCACAAGATTTTTGCCAATGTCCCGCTGCGCAAAATCATAGAACTTTCTATACAACAAAAAATTAGCACCATTGAACCCCAGCCAGATTACGATGAGAACAATCATTCCAGAGATGAACATTCTGTGCATCGGCGACTTTTTTCGCTGAGAACTCATATACGAAAGATAACAGGTGGCGCAATCCACACAAACATTTTTGATGACGAAAAACGCTAAAAACTTTACCTCTATAGTTCTTCTATTTGAACTGCAGTGTTATCAATCCAAATTGTGGGTCTGCGATACCATTCCCATTTATCCCCACGATTCGGATATATACATCTGTCTGGGCAGCCGATACGATATTCACCCAGGACGAAACTTTAAGCCCTGCAGTGTTTATTGCAACAGAAGGACCAGTTCCACCATCAAGATATGACCAGGTGGACAAATCAGTAGAATACTGCGCCCTAATCTGCGCTGTTGCAGCTCCTGCTACCACTACGCCCACTGTAAGCCTTACCTGAGTCGCATTTGTCAAATCCACCATAGTCCTATTACCTGTATTGTTGAACAATTCTCTCAAAGCAGCTGGTTGATTTCTCCATCGTTCTCTATTTGCACCCAATATGGTAACAACCTGCGGAATTGGGTTTGACCAGGACAAATTACCCGCCCCATCGTTCATCAAAAATGTGTTGGTTCCTCCCTGAGACTGTGGAAGATAATATGCGATGTCGGCGGTCTGGTCGCTTCCGTAGAATATGGAATAATAGTTCGGGAACAATCCTCCTTCAATGATACCCACAGAACCCGCTATGGATAAATTCTGATTTGGCGTGCTCGTGCCTATGCCAAGCCTGCCATTTGAATTGTCCCAGTATAGATTGGAACTTGAACCAATTGAATCAGCCGCAACCCAGAATGCCACTTCGGTCGCTGTGCCTGTGCCACTCACATTTCCCGAAGCAGAAATAGTTATTGAATCGCCCGCTTGCGATAATGTGATATTCGTTCCTGAAACAAGTGTAACGCTGTCAGGAAGCCAGGAATTGGCGTCAGAGCGAAATCTGACAAAACTTCCACCCACAGTATCCGCAGCCCAATAGACATCTCCAGCGCCATCCGTCTTGAGACAATATCCCGATGTTCCAAACCCGACGCCGTCATTAAGACCGCCTGAAATAGTGATATTGCCGCCAACGGAAATATTTCCTGAAAAATCCCCATTAGTTGAATAAACACCGTTCCAGCGGGTAGAAGATTCTCCCACTGTTCCGCTGTTATTTGGAACAATGTTTCTGTTCGCATTTATAGGTTGCAGATAGGTTCCGCCATCTGTCCACTGGCTTGCTCCCGTGCTTGTTATGGTTATCTGATTCCCCGATTGAGTCATCGTTATGTTGGTCCCGGATATAAAAGTCACGCTGTCATATAACCAGGGATTTGCATCGGCGCGCAACCTCTGGAAATTTCCACCCGGCGTTCCCGAAGAAGAAATTGTCAGTGTATCTCCGTTCTGCGTCAGTGAAATGTTTGACCCGGCCACAATGGTAAGGCTGTCAACGAGCCAGGGATTGGACTCCGCTCTAATTCGCTGAAAATCTCTATTTAGAGTATCACGATAGGCTTTCAATGTATCCCAGTTGGTAGAACTCGAGATGGTGATAGAATCACCAGTCTGCGCAAGTGAAATGTTCGCCCCGGAAACAATAGTCACGCTGTCATACAGCCAGGGATTTGCATCGGCGCGCAGTGCATTAAGCCTTCCGCCTGCGCTATCAGAAGCCCAATATACGTCCCCAACACCGTCGGTTTTCAAAACATACCCAGCAGAACCAAAACCCGCACCGTCGTCAATTCCACCGGAAATTTTTAAGTCATTTGAAAAGTCACCATCGACTGAATAGACATTGTCCCATCTTCCGCTCGCTTCGCCAACAGTTCCGCTCGAATTTGGACGAATATTCCTGCCAACACTCACAGGATATAGAAAGGTTCCAGCATCAGCCCATTGAGGACCACCGCCGCCGCTTCCTCCGGCGCCTTCACTAACATTTTCCCTTTCAACAGTCAACCAGCACTGCGGTTCTATTGCATAAGTATTTCCATTAGCACCACTATATCTTTCCGCAACAACTTCGACATAATCGCCATTGCTCAAATTAACAAGATAAACCACGCCATTTGCCACTTCTCTGGGGGCATTTGTGTTGTCGCGCATATAGCAATATCCGTCACCACCTATATTCGTGGTTCCATTCAAACGAATATAGGTGTGCATATCGACCCTGTTGTTGACATTGTTATTGAAAGCAATCTGATATGTAATCTTATAATATCCATCCTGATTGACATAAACACGAGAAGGATTTGTGGTAGTGCTGTGAGTATATCCATTGTCAACGCGAGTTTCGTTCGTAAAAGGAACAGGCACAGGACCGGGATTACAATCGGTATTACTTCCACCATATACCTGACATTTGGGGTTTGCCCGCGGTGGACAGACCGCAAGCCATATATGATTCTGGTCATCCCAGAACATAATAGTATCGGGAGCGGAACCAGACTGCTTCACCCAGATTACACCGGTTGTGTCAGGCGCAGGAGAAATATTTATGCGCTGTCTGAGGCGAAAGGCTCCGTTCAAATCGAGTTTCTGCAGAGGGGAATTCGTTCCAATGCCAACCATATCAGCGCTTGCATCGGCGAAAAGCAAATTTAAATCGGTATTTCCCTCCACGCGGAAGTCGTAATTCCCGCCGCTCTCGTTTATCACAGCAGAACTGTCCACCACCAGATAACCAACTCTACCAGTATCATCAATCCAGAAATCAGCCGCCTGCGCAGATGTTCTCTGATTCTCAATAAAATACTCGTCGCTTGCAAAGCCAAGTGCAATCATAATTTTTTCGAGGGTGAGCGAATTTCCGTCTCCATTTTCAAGAGCAATCGCAACGATTATTTCGCCCGCAGATGCAGTTCGCAAGCCACCGCCTGCGGCTGTGGTAAGTTTATCGCCGATGGAAACTGTGTTCGGAAGCGGCGATAATGCGACATCCGAAGAACTCACAAGATAATAGCGACTTCCCCAGGAAGACTCAATCGCAGTGATAATACCGATTACATCGGGGTCATTGTCGCCGCAGGGAACGATTTGTCCGGAAGAATTTAATTTTACGGCGGTTCCAAGGGACAAGGAGGTGCCATTGTCAACCAGCTGATATTTTACAATTTGCTGACCAAACAATGCCGTAAATATGAGAAAGAAAACGAAAAATAAATTTTTTTTTATAGATGTTGTATGCATAAATAATAATTTTTTTACACCATTTACTTAGCTGGACTTTGGACGAACTCGATTTTGTGTCCTGTCGCTCAAATGCTTTATTCGCAGAGCATAAGCTTGCTCTTCATCGTGCTTTCCGACATTCCTCATTATCTCCGCCATCGTCCTGAGCATCGGAATTAATCTCGGATTATTCCGTCCATACACTTTTTCCATAATTCTCAACGACTGTTTGCAAAGCGGTTCTGCCCTGTGATATTTTCCCTGCAAAATATATAAGGAAACGAGATTATCGAGAGCTTCGGCAACTTTTATGTGTTCATTCCCGAAATTTTTAATCGCAATTTTAGCGGCACGCACATAATATGCTTCTGCGCGGCGCTCATTCCCCACCAGAAGCAGCAAAGCCGCAATATTGTTCAATGACGGTATAATTTTTTCATCTTCGCCGCCATAAGCTCGTTCACGAATGGTCAATGCCCTTTTGTACAACATAGCCGCCTGCTTATATTCTTCTTTGTTTTCGTAAAAATCCGCGAATTTGTCGAGTGCATCGGCAACGCTGGGATGTTCAGGACCAAAGTTCTGCACATTTATGCCGACAGCTCGCTCAAACAAAGGCTCCGCAAGATGCGGTTTGTTTTGTCTTTCATATATCCCGGCAAGATTCACGAGCGGTCTCACAAGTTCGGGATGTTCCGTGCCAAGTGTCTTTTCCATAATTCCCAGAGACTGCTGCAGCAGCATCTTTGCTTCGTTTATCTTGTCGGACCTCAGAAGAACTTCCGCAAAATCGCGCAAAATGGCAGCGACTTCATTTGAATTCTGTCCATAGACCTTCCGCGAACTTTCCAGAACCTTATCGAAAAACTCCACAGCCTCTTTTGTCTTCCCAAACTTTGCATATACATCAGCAAGTGTTCTGAGCGACTTGTTGATATTATTGTGGTCGGGCGGAAATGTCGCCTGCGCAACTTTTAGAGCTTCCTTTGCCGTATGTATTGCTTCATCCATACGATTTTCTTCGCTTTTCTTCTTCGCAAGATAATCGAGGGCTTCCCAGAGTTCCTCCTGCGTTTTGATTTCCCTGCCAGCGATAATCTTCTTACCTTTCCACATCATTGCCCCCCGATTTATGAGAAACTTTTATACAAAAAATATGATGGCTAACAATTACTCGTTCATCAGTGTATCCGACCTCGCTCTTGCGAGCAACTCGTCCACATTGCACGGTTTATCGGGGTCGAAATAAGCCATTCCTATGCTGAACGATAATTTGTATTTGCTCTTTTTTCGAGAATTCCTCTCCTTTATTCTCTGCAGGAGTCTGTTTTTCAAAGAATCTGCGCTATCCTTCAATGCACCGATGGCAATTACCGCAAATTCGTTATCATCAATGTAAGCGATGACATCGGACGCACGGAAGGTATTTCTCAATATATCTGCGGCTTCAAGGATGGCTCTTCCGCCAGCATCCTCTCCCAGAACTTTTCTAATTCTATCCAGATTATCAAGTTCCACATCTATCATCCACATCCCGCGCTTTGTCTTTTCGGCGGTCTTAAGCTGATAATGTGCAATTGTCAGAAGTCCTCTGCGGTTATACAACCCTGTGAACTCATCGATGAGCGGCAGATTTTGTTTTTCCTCGCGCAGTTGAGACAGTTCCGTGATGTCGCGAAGGTTAGCCATAAAAAATCTTTCGCCCTTCAACCTGACTTCCGTAACGCGCATTTCTGCAATGAGTTCGCGCTGGTCTGCTGTCCTCACCTTAACCGTTTGAAACGGTATCGGATGGTATCCAGGTCTTCCCGAGTGAACTTTTAGAGAAAATTTTTGTCCGACAATGTCGTCTTCTTTGATTTTCAACAGTTTTTCTGCCGCAGGATTCACACTGCGCACAATGTTGTTCATATCCACAACTATCATCGCATCGGTCATATGTTGAACTATCTGGCGGAAATACCTTTCCCGCTCCCTCAAGCTGCTTAAAGCCTTATCCAATGGCTTGTTCTTTTGTTTAAGCAATTCATCCATAATTAAAAACCTTCCATTTTAAGGATAATTGGACTTCACTCCCCTATTTTCCAGAATATAATTGTGGACGGACATAGACTTTATTCCGCCGGGGCAAAATTCCACATCAGCGTATTCCACATTTTGCACATCCATATCGGGAAGATAGAACAGAATGGAAAAATTATCCGCTGTCGTGTCATCGCTGCGCCATATCGATTCTGCAGTGCTTCTCAAAAGACTCTGAGGTGGCGGAGTATTACTATCGAGAACCACGCGGATGACTACTTTCGTCGTATCATTATCGACATCTCTGTCAACAGCAGCTACTCTGAACTTTAAGAGATTATCCGATACATCGGAAATTTCTGCGCGAGGCGGCGAATATATCAAATAAATTTCGAACGAAAACACCATCACAATTGCGAG
>JAGHAI010000004.1 GCA_021161555.1 bacterium | reverse complement strand
GGAACGCTTCTGGGGGAAACCTCTTTTGAAAAAGAGGCTTTCCCCCAAACCCCCTTCCAGAAAACTTTTATCACTGCGAAAAATGCCGATTTCACAATCGACATTTTTCGCAGAGGCAAAACCTTTTGGGATAGGATATAACGGAAACCTTTCAGTAATTTGATTGTGGGTAGTCGAACATTCATTCCGCAACCCACGACTTTAATCGTGGGATATTTTCATCAATTGTCAATGCAAAATTTTTCAGTTGGTCAGACTGGCAGGATTTGAGCGAACAGAATGGGAGCGTCACTCAACGCACCGCGAAGCGTGGATGGTGAAGCCGAAGGCTTCCGACAGCAAGGAGCGACACTGTGGCAGTCCGAAGGCTTGATGGTCAAGCCGAAGGCTGACTTGCTCAGGCTCATAGCCTGCTTCTATTCCTTAACGATTTTTCCGCGAATGATTTTTGTTTCGGTTTTGCCATCGGGCGAGTGGATTTTAGCCTTCAAAACATATATGTAAACGCCTCTCGCAACTGCGCTGCCATCGGGGCTGTTTCCGTCCCAGTGAATCCAGTCGAAGGGTTTATCTGTCCTCTTTGATGTGGAAAAAATTTCCCTTCCGCCGATGGAAAAGATTGACAGCGTGATTTCCGCTTCGGCGTTTGTTCCTGCGAGTGCGAATGTTATGTCCACGCCGTTGTGGAATGGATTTGGATAGGGAAGCACATCGTATATGTCGCAGGTGCACTGTTCGAGCATAAGGTCGACGCACTTTTGCGAAAAATTGCCCAGATTGTCCCACGCCTGAACGCAAACGGTATGTCCGCCGTATGCCACATTGGTGTATGTATAATTCACAATTGCCTGCGTTGGGTCATCGACGACATAGGTCAGGTTTTGCGACACATCCACTCTGTTGAAATCATCGTCCAGCTGGAGTATTACTTCGTGTCCTGGTGTGGTTCCCATATCGATTCCGTGAGAATCTGACAGAGTTATGGTAATAGGCAGTGAGCCGTCTTGAGAACAAACGGTTCCGCCGTCGGAAAAATCATCGCTGTCGAATGTTATGTCTATTTCGGGTCCTGTAGTATCGACGATGTCGCTTGCCGCAGATGGATTGGCGGGAATATCGGTGGTCGCTGAAGATGCGTTGTAGCAATCTTCTGCGCCATATATGTAGATGATGACCCTGTATCCTGTGGTATCCTGAAGAATTTTTGGCACGAAGACAGGCAGCGAGAATTCGCCGTCGTGAACCGATGCAGCGCCGGCGAAGAGAACTTTTCCCGGATGAATATAATCCACGCTGGCGTCGATTATCGGAGAATCGTAGTGTTTTGTGATTGGAGGTCCCTGCAAAAATATCATCGCTTCGCCGTCGACGGATTCGTCCGCCGTGCCGGAAATCTGCAGCCAGATGCCCGGTATAATCGTATCGGGTTCCATATTTATCGCGATGTTTCCGTATGGATATGCCAGCGTGGTTGCGGGGTCTCCCATCAGAATGTATTGACTGTCGTGGCTCGGATAAAGTCCGTTTCGTGCGGCAATCATCGCTCCCCCAACGGGCATAGGTTCATCGGCAAAAATGTTCTGTGCGAGTCGTCTGTTCATATTGTGATTTGATGTCGGCGACGAACCCGATGTCGCGCTTATCACTGCAATTGCGCCGTTATCCTTCGCACGCAGCAAAATTTCCGCAATACATTCCTTCCCTCCCGTTCTGAAAAATTCTCCCACATAGCAGGAAAACGATGATACAAGCGGTATCTTTTTCCCGCACTGCCATCGCGTCATATCACCTGGAAAGTCAATTAGATGTTCATGCGCCCAGAGATGATAATTCCCGTGTCCAATCCAGTTCAGCCACACCGCACCGGATAGCAGATAATTCATCAGTGCATCGGTGGCTTCTGGCTTCCGCAATGTTGATGTGCGCGGATAATCCACGAGATACACGGGGTCAAAAAATCCCTGCGGAGGAAGATAATTTGCCGCAATATCGCTGTTGTTCGATGTGTATGATAGATTGTCATTTCTTCCGTCGTCGCGATATTCGTCGTCGGCGGTGAGAATCGAGTTCAGTCGCCATTTTCCTTCTGGCGCGCAGGTGTTGTAATCGATTGTCTTTTTGATTATATCATCCAGTTCGCTCTGGTTTCGCGCGGGCAGTCGTCCTGCCATCATTTCGAGAGAAATTTCGCCGTCGCTGAATGTGGAAAAGAAGGCATCGGTGAAATGGCTCGCAAGCATAGCGGGGGGAAAATATTCTTTGCTGTCCGTAATCCTGTGCCGATAGTCGTAATGACCATCTCCGACGAATGCGACATACTGCGGTTTGGGGTCGTCCGAACGAATGTAGAGATAGTATAGAAAATTTCTTATCGCCGTGGGGTCATATCTGCCAAAGCCAAACTGCGCCATAATGTCTTCTATTTCATA
This sequence comes from bacterium, assembly GCA_021161555.1. Classification (GTDB taxonomy): domain Bacteria; phylum UBP14; class UBA6098; order B30-G16; family B30-G16; genus JAGHAI01. The sequence continues at coordinate 1,855 of JAGHAI010000004.1, read as the reverse complement.
TATTTTCACATTGAGACCATTCTCCGACCAGAATTCTGCCAGTCGGGACGGGTCGAGTTCCTTCGGAGCGACCATCACATAATCCGTTTGCGATTGTGGTTCGTTCCACAGGGAAAAGTCATTCAACACCTGCGGCGCAGGAAGTGTTTTTATAGTATTTTTATCGAATACGAAGTATTCCCGCTGTGGAGATGTGTCGGCAAAGTAAAAGTTGTTGCCTTCGCCTTCTGTGGCGAGCCATCTTATATCGGGATAATGCGAAACATCAAACACCATCGGGTCGTCGAAGTCCGACAGCATAAATTTCGCAGGATTATCCAGCGATGGCTGCGGTGAAAGCGTGTCCGTGAAGAAATGAAGTTCGCCGTCCTGCGGTGTGAGAGTTATCAAATACCTGACTTCCATATACCTGAACAGAACAGTATCGTTGAAGTGGAATGTAATCATATTTGAGCCAGCGACGAGAGAATTTACGCCATCCGACGACGCGATGGGATATGAATAACTTGTTCCGTTGCAATCTATTCCCGAGCAACTGCCCGTCGCTTCGCAGCGGATGAAACCATTTGGAAATCTATCCGTGTTTACTCTGGGGTCTGTCAGAAACAGCGCTATCTGTGATTCAGCACGCTGCCAATACCATCGTTTTTCTTCTTCTTCAAAGAGTAAATCTTCTCCGATGTGCGAAAGAGTCCATCCGAAATTTCTCTCATCCGCAGCACCAATGACGGATATTTGCGCCAATCTCTTTGCGGGTTCGGAAAAATCCCCGCCAACGGCAATCCATACCGATGTCGAATCGCAATATGGGCTTTGATGCCATTCTACATTGCCGCCTTCTGCAGTCCACCACTCTGGCGCAGGAATGTAAAATAGCAGAGTATCTCCGTCATTAAAAATCTCATCGCCGTTGTCGATGCTGACGAGTGGAATTTCTTCAGGCGTGGGAAAATTATCGGAAAGACTCGTCGGCAAAATGCCAATTCCGTATGTGAAAACCCTTATGTCCGAAGGTGAAATCTCATCGGGGTTCAGCCCTGCTTCTTCAAGCCAGTCCGATGTTATGGCAAAAATTCCGCCCGAACGAACTGCCGAACGATACCAGATATCCGCAGGAGAAAATGGATTATCAGGAACGGATATGATGATATTCTGTCGGCGCATATTTTTCGCCTGCTCATAGTTCACGAGAAGATTTTTAAAAACCTTTTCAAAATCTCCCTCGTCGATGTATGAACCATTCGGAGTGAATTTTACATCAATTGTTATTTTTCTTGCAAATCGGAATGTCCCCGACGAAGGCTGGTATTCTATTGGCGAGACGAAAATTCTTCCAATCTTTTGTGAACGGAAAAAACCTATCGTATCAAACCACACAGTTTTCTGCGGAAAGACGCTTTTTGAGCGATATATTCTTTCGTCAGGTTCAGCATAGATTTGTTTCAATTCTCCATTTTCCCAGCAGGAGGAATCTGCGGGAACGATTGGAAAGTCCAGTTTTTGAACATCGCTCCACCCCACATCGTATTCGAAGTCCACACTTCCCGAAGCGGGGAGTCCAACCACATAGGTGAACACTGGCAGGAGCGGCGCGCCAGATGTGGTGGTGTATTGTGCGTTATAGTATCTTACGAAACTGAAGTTCCTGCGACCAATTGACAAGTTTTCAACGGAAAAATTTTCCGTTTCATCGGCGCCGATTGTAATTCTAACACCGTTTTCTCCCGTAAAGACTTCAAAGGAGAAAATTATCGTGGGAAGCAAAATTGAAGCAATAATAACGGATATTCTCGGCGAAAAAATATGGAACACCGTTTCACCTCACTTTTTTATTTATAATATAACCCGTTAGCGG
>JAGHAI010000204.1 GCA_021161555.1 bacterium | reverse complement strand
TGATATAAATTAACATAAGCAGGAGGCGTATATGTATAAAAAACTTTTCATCCCAGGACCTACTGAAGTAAGAGAAGATGTTCTTGAAAAACTGGCGACACCGCAAATAGGACACCGCTCAAAGGAATTTCAGGAACTCTTTGCAGCAATAATTCCCAAACTTCAAAAGGTTTTGTATACTAAAAACCGTATTTTCCTCGGCACAAATTCAGGAACGGGCTTTATGGAAGCAGCTGTTAGAAATTTCTCAAAAAAGAGGATTTTATCTACTATATGCGGGGCATTTTCCGACAGGTGGAGCAAAATTGCAGAAGCAAACGGCAAAGAAGTTGACAAAATCGAGGTGGAATGGGGAAAACACATTCCAACGGAAGAAATTGACAAAGCGCTCTCCACAGGAAAATACGACTGTCTGCTTTACACTCATAACGAAACATCGACAGGTGTGATGAATCCAATTGATGAAGTGGCGGAGATAATGAAGAAATATCCCGATGTCGTCTGGTGTGTGGATGCAGTTAGTTCTATGGGCGGATATCTTTTCAAAGTCGATGAACTCGGCGTCGATTTCATCCTCGCCAGCGCACAAAAATGCTGGGCATTGCCATCGGGACTTGCAGTTGCAGTTATAAGCGATAAGGCTATCGAAAGGGCAAAGGAGGTGCCAAACAGAGGATATTACTTCGATATGCTGACATTCCTAAAATATTATGAGAAAAACCAGACACCGACGACACCTGCAATTCCGCATCTTTTTGCCCTGAACTATCAGCTGGATAAAATTATTGACGAAGGGATGGAAAATCGTTATAATAGGCACATCAAAATGGCTGAATATGTCCGTGAATGGGCTAAAAAATACTTCGCGCTATTCCCCGAAGAAGGATATGAATCTGTGACTTTGACGACTGTGGAAAATACACGCGGCATTTCCGTAGCAGACCTCAACAAAGCCCTGGGCGAACGCGGAAAAATGCTATCCAATGGGTATGGCAGCAAATTGAAGGAAAAAACTTTCAGAATCGCGCATATGGGAGATATAACTCTTGACGAAATCAAGGAACTGCTCAGCGATATAGAAGACATACTTGGTTTATAAGATGAAAATCTGCATTTTTATTAGCATTACATCGTTCTCCCGCAGCCTATGTTTCAAAGTTGTGGGAGAACGGTAATGCATATCATAACCCGTCGGGAGGGATATTATGAGAGGAAGCAAAAAGTGGAGTGAGATGGATAGTGTGCGCGATGAAATTTTTAATAATGCAATAAGATTGTTCGCTAAAAAGGGATACTTTTCCACGACAATCAGGGATGTGGTGGAAAAGGCAGGTGTGACACAGCCAATGGTGTATTATTACTTTGGGAACAAAGAAGAACTTTTCATCACCTGCATAAAGGAGCTGTATTCCGATTTCAGACACAAATACGACGAAATAGAGAAGGATATTTCATTCAAAGAATTCGTGGAAAAATATACCAGACTGGGCGAAGAGATTTTTTCATCTAACCCGGAAAAACTTCTCCTGATGATACATTTTTTGTATTCACCGGAAGAATATCCTAAATTTCCTGAACTTTCGGAGATTATTACAAGACCACTAAAAATAATCATAGAAGCGGTTAGGCGGGCAAAATCCCGCGGTGAACTGGCAAAAGGCGTGGATGAATATACAGTTGCGTTAGTCCTGTTCGGTTCTATGGTGATGACAGCAACGATAATTTACAACGCAGAATATTTTGACCTCAAGATACCTATCACACCTGACAAATTCAACAAAACAATCAAAAAAATGCTGTTTGACAGCATTTTAAGAAAAAAATAAATTTTTTGCCTTTCTATTTCTTTTCAAAAATCATCTCCTTTGTTCAATATAACAATCATATCCCTTCCATTATTTTTCTTCAATGTGGCACGCTGTGTGCTTTAATTCTTTTCGGAAAATATGGCGAACTCGCAAGTTCAATATATTCAATCAATTGAGGAATTTAAAAAAATAAAAAATGTTCATTGTCGAACAATATGAACCAGGAGGTTCAAAATGAAAAAGTTTATCTGGATTTCGTTATTGTGGGCGTTTATCGGGCTTGCCTTTTGCGGGGTGAGCAAAATTCCCACCGATGACGCGCAGACCTCTCCGATGCACGCATATTCTTTTGTATGGCAGAAAGCAACTTATGACCAATGGATTCGCACAGGAGAAATTGACCCCGAACTTGGCGCTGAATACGGCGAACTTCCTATCATCTGGCTCGCTTCGGAAAGTGATAGAGGTGCATTCGTTTATCCTGACACTATTCCAGGATGGTATGATTTTACATCCGATTGGCTGTCTTCCTTCGACATCGACGATATTTCCAAGGCTTATTCAATTTCCGTTCCCGGTGGGAATTCTATATTGCTCTTATCAAGCACAATACTCGATGATATTGGGCAGTCTATTTCCTGGGAAAGCGCATACTACGGCACGGTATTTCAATATTTTCTCGAAGATAATGTAGATACCTGGGTTGATTTTATCACAGACTCTGCAACTACATCTTTCCACTGGAACACGCGATTGATAATAATCCCCGCGTTTGAAGTATCAGGTTCCGATGGCGGAGAATATATTCGAGAAATCGCCTCGAGGTTCCCATCTCTTGGCGATGCTCTGCGAAACGCCCTTGAAAACGGAGCGACAATTTATGCCGAAGGAAACGGGGGGTATCTCCTCGAAGCATACGGAATAATTCCATCGGGAACGGTGGATTTAACGGATGTGATAGATGGTTCTCCCCCATCTATGCAGGCATCTGTCGAAGTTGCCGACAATGAGCATCCATTGGCGTTTGTTTCGCTGTCAAGTTCAATTTACACAGTTTCGGGTCCCACGCTTTCAGATGGTTATAGAACAATACTTCGCTTCGGCGACGATGTCTGGGACCCCACAGATGCCGGCAAACCCGCCGCAATTGAGATTTCTGGCGATGATGCACTGGGCGGAAAAATACTGCTCATCTCTGGAATGCCAACTGCTGGTGTCATTCAGGGAGAAGACGAATATCAATGGTTGTGGACTGCTAATGCCATATATTCTGCCTTCTGCCATAAATTGCTTTATTACCGCAGTGTTCATACTCCTGTGGTTCTTCCCGAATCTATAAGTGTTGCGCCGTTTGCAATTCCCGCTGACGATTCGATAACCTTCGATGTCACTGTTCACATAAGAAATCTATGGAACACGCCTGTAAACGACATCACGCTTAATGAATATAAAAGTGGCTATCTTTACTATGTAGATTGTCCCACAGGACCTGCGCCGTCGATTTCGGGAAACACGCTCACCTGGACATTTTCCAGTCTATCCCCTGCGGCAACACAAACGATAACCTATCGCCTGCGAACACCCGATGAAAGCGATACACTCACCGAAACGATTGACGATTACCTATCAAGCGGAAAATTTCTGAGACCATCCACAGGGACGGCATATTACACCGATTCCGATGGAAACAACGATATGGAATACCGCTACGACTTATGGACAATTGTTCTATTTCAGGCTCACATAATTGCTGATGCCGACCTTAACTGGAAAAATATTCTGGGGGAATACTATCAGCCCTTCAAGATATTTATGACCTGCGAGAATAAGGAGCGCACATCAGCGCTGAACACGAAATATGTTCAATATATTCCAATTGATGTTCCAATATACTGGGTTGACGACGAAGTGATACCCATAATAAGAACCCCAGGCGGCAGATTTGTGGATGTTCTCCGCGGGACGGCGGATTCTCTATACGACGACACTCCAGAATTTGACATCGATGGCGATGGCGACCCCGATGCCTGGCTCGATTTTTCCACATTCCATCCATATCCTGACAGCGTTGAACTTGTGAATATTTACTGGTTCAATCCGTGGACGGATGAATATGAAGATATTGACCACGACGGCAACCGCGCACAGGATATAGATGAAGATGGCGTTGTGGATGTTGAGGAGCCTGGCGACGAGATTCGTGCGTGGCGATGCGTCTGGAATATGGGAGAAATTGATGGATACTGGTGGTATGACCCTTATGTGAGTTGGGAACTCTGGATAGACCCTCCACCGCTATTGGAAATGGCAATTGGTGCCGCAGAACATTTTGGACTGCCGCGCGGCGAAAGACCTCCCTCGATAATGGGATATTATTATTCTCATTGGGATTGGTGGATGGAACAGGATACATCGACGGATGAAATTGTATATGTCCGTCTCATAAAGATGGACATCGGGAGCTACGAAGGTTTTCGATTTGACCCCGATACTTCCACTCCGACGAGCCTGCCGCCAACTCAACACGATTGGGGAGTTATTCCATATCCTCGCAGGGAATACATTGCCGTTATGAATCTCGGCGGACACGAACCGACTATGACATCTCCGTTCCCGCCTGATGCCGATACAATTTATGGAAAAATTGCATACGAAACAATCTGGGGAAAACACAGGACGACTCCTATTCGCGTGAGTTATACCTATTATACTCCTCTGCCAAATCCTCTTCAGTTTGAATACATTTCGCAGACTTATAAAATCACAGACCCATCGAGCGGGGAACAATTGCCGTTTCTTCCTTCAAGCGGGGAAGCCAACATAGACTTCAGAATTACCGCATCTACGGAATATTCTCTTTACTGGCTTAAAAATGTCGGGCACGATTTTGGTGAATTTTCATACAATTACACTGACCCCTATCATCGCGGCTGGGATATAATAACTTCTACGCCGGATAGTCTCGGAGATGGAGTCTTCGGATATATCACAGTGACAATTCCGAAGGGAATTGGGGATTATTCAATAGAATTGCCCTGGGACGATGTTGCAGATGAACCGGATTGGTCGCAAATTTTTCCTGAATACTATACACTAATCGATACAAACCCGCTAATACCAACGGAACCATTTTATATAGAATATCCCTTCAAATATGAACTATATTGTCCTCAAATAATGATACCTCCCGCTCTTGATGATGATAATTTCGATGATATCGACGATTGGAATGACGACTTTGGCGACAGATTTGTCAGCGCGACGGGATATCTTCACGACCCCTTCCCGCCACTCACGGGGGAACAGGCGGAAGATTCTTTTGCCGTCAGTCCGTGGGACACAAGCGTCGATATTGAAGGGGACCTTGCCGGCGCACATATAGGCTGGAGCCCTGGTCCGGATGGGACATACGGCGACGACCTTCCGGAAAAATTGGGCGAAACTCACCTCACCGTTCACGCAATCTGGCGCGGCGAAGGATATGAAGGACCTGTCAAAATCAGCGACGGCGCAATTCTGGTAAACGAAGAGATTTTCGGAGGGTCCCCGTGGGTGCAGTGGTCCCACGCACTTCTGGCGCAGGCAAAAGGGAATAACATAAAAGTTGGCAGAAATGCAACGCCAACGCTCGTTTCCCTTTATGCAGATACTGTATATTTAAGATATAGAATCTACGATAGCAAAGAACCTCATTACTTCGATGACTATTTTGACCCATATATTCTATCGGCAAGCGACGGAATGGCGAATATTCAGGTTCACATCGGTGGCAAGGAGCCGGCGTCTCTGTTCGAGCCAGATATAACCACCGGTTCGCGCATAAATCCAACCGGCGCCCCTGTCAATGTCAGCATAATATCGGCGTTTCCCGATTCGATTATCGAATCTTCCGGATACACGAGAAGCGTAAGCGGTGGGGTGTTGACTATCGTCATCGAGGCTGACAATGCATCGGGGCGCACCTGGGACAATGTCACCTGTGCGCCTGTGCTATCCGGGCTCGGCAGCACGGAACCGTTCTTCTGGTATGGTGTTTATCCGCGTCCATTTGTGCCTGCTCATTATGACGAAAGCACAGGAGAATGGATACCCGGAGACGACCCAAGAACATTCCATTCAGGATGGCGGTTTAATTCATCCGAGCGGGAAGTTCTATTTCAGCCAGGGAATCCCGATGGTTCCGTCACAATACCTGAAGTTCTCTCGTCCAGAAGAGTATATTTTGTATATCACATCCTCGTTGACCCTTCTCTCGGAAATGGCGTTCACGACATATCTTTTTCGGTTAGCGGAGTGGAAAGAGATTATCGGGACGAAATCGGTTCCGGAACACCATTTACACTTGAATTATCCGATTTAAAATTCGCCGTCTGGGATGGAGGAAATTCGCCATCATTTGTTCTCGGCACGGCGCAACTTTCTGAATTTCAGGATACTCTGGAAGATTATTTCGATGTTCCAACCCCTGTTGAATCAAAGTGGAGCTGGTCTCAACCAGACCCCGACCTCTTCGACAGCGGCGTATATTCCGATGTATCGGGCAGTTTCTCCGGGAATGTCCTCACACTTATTCCGCCATCGGAAACCATCGAATTTCCGCCATCGCCTTCCAGAAAAGAATTCTGGTTAATCGTTCGTTCTGTGGTAGATGCACCCTATGGAACTGATAATCTTCTCATATCGGAAAATCCATTTATAAGATACGATGATGTTCTCGGCATTGAGAGAACAAAGAATGGCGGCGCATATCACATTGCTGCCCGAGGACCACAAATATTGCCGCTCAAACGAGTTTCTCAGGTCAACGGACAGGATGTTGACAGCACCGGATTTTATACTCTCGAACAGGGAGACAATGAGATAGTAATTGAGCTTGGCGTGGTCAACATCGGGAACGACATTGCAGCGACGCCAAAACTGTATGTGCAAATCGGAAAGGACGCATACTTTGACGGAATAGACAGCTCATATTCATTCAACTATGACCACGACACTAAAACCGTTGAAATAGACATTCCTGATATTCTCCCTGGCGTATCGAGTATGCGAACTCTCCCGCTGTGGCTGGCGGTTCCAACGACGAATACCGATGATGTGCTCGAGCTGTGCTATGCCTTCACGGCGGAATTTTATGGGCTTTCCGACGAGGGGAGATTGGAAAGAACAGTTCAGCTCGACGATTCGACGAGACGGAAATTCACGGAAACCGACCCGGACACAATTTTCTACGGCGCGAACCTGTTCGTGAGGAACCAGGATATATCTCTTTCGAACGAAACACCTGAAATTGATGAAGAAATCATTATTCAGGCAAATGTTCACTTTGACGGAAATACAAAGTTTGAGGACATCCCTGTCAGACTTCTTGCGGAAGATGGGACTCAGCTCGGAGACGACCAGATGATTGACATACTTATGGCGGGCAGCCCGGACACAATTCACACAATTTCATTTGAACACAAAGTAAGCGATTATTACGAAAAATTGTTCGTTGTGGTTGACCCCGATTCGCAGTTTGGCGAGATAAAGGAAAGCGACAATGTAGCAGTTGTGGAAATCATCACGGGAAAGGGCGATTTACTGAAGGATGTGGTGAACTATCCAAATCCGTTCAAGAATTATACGGAATTTGTCTATACCCTGACGAGGCCAGCCAAATCGGTTCGCGTGGAAGTTTACACGCTGCGCGGAAGGATGATACGCACATTCGACTGTCCCACGGATGCGGGATACAATTCGGTTGGATGGAACGGCATTGATGCCGACGGCGACCCAATTGCCAACGGAAGTTATATATATAAGATAATCGCCGAAGATTTCGAAGGCAAAAAATACGAAACCCGCTCAGTTGCGGTGAGAATGCAATGATTAAATCGCACAATCCCCCTGTGTGTTAATGGAAACAAGGGCGTTCTCGTTATCGGTATAACGGAACGCCCTCATTTTATCCACAAATAGAAAAGAATTCTTCCCGCATTATCGCCATCTCTGCGATATGATTCGAGCCAATGTGTGGAATATGTCGATAGCGGAAATTTTTCCACATCTTCAATTCCACATTTGTTCAATCTTCCCTTTATTTCTCCTGCAAGGTCGAAAAAAACTCTGCCATTTTTCACAATTGTGGAATGCGGAAATTTTTTCAAAAAATTTTTGCCAACTTCGTAATCACCAAAACCTATCGACGGACCAATATAAGCGCAGATGTTTCTCACAGTTGCCCCCATTTTTATCATATTATCAAGCGCATTCTCGATGATATTTGCTTCTGTTCCTCGCCATCCTGCGTGGACAAGAGCAATAATTTTATTCTCATCGTCCACTAATGCCACAGGCGCACAGTCTGCAACGGAAATTTCAAGCGCAATCCCGCTTATATTTGTAATCAATCCATCAGCAGAAAAACCTGATTTTGCTGAAACATCCGCCTCGCTTTCGATGACAATCACCTGTCCAGAATGGATTTGCTCGAGTCGAACTTTTTGTGTGGGAATGACATTTTCATCTATATACTGAATGCGATATTGAGAAATATCATCGTCGCAGTCGCCTATTGTGAAAGCACAACCCGTGTTCTCACAATTTTTCAGAAAAAATGGCGAGACAAATTTCATCAAAACCTCTCAAACCGCCTTCACAATCTACTTTTCCATCTGCATAAGCAATTTTTCAATCGCTTCGGCGAAAAGTTCGACGGATTTCGGTCCGTTTGCCGTTATTATCCTTCCGCAAATAGCCACAGGCTTTCCAGTATAGTGAGCGCCGTATCTTTCAATCTCCTCGCTCACGGAAGGTGATACAGTGGCATTGCAATTTTTTAAAATTCCTGCGCGGGCGAGAATCACAGGACCAAAACATATCGCGGCGACAATTTTTCCAGATTCCTTCGCCTCGACCGCCAATTTGTGAGCGGTGCGATTATCCCACAGCATCGTCGTTCCAGAACCACCGACGAAAACGACGCCGTCGTATTTGCTCAAATCGACATTGGAAATTAACTTTTCGGGAACGACCTTTGCCCCGAGCATACCGACGACAGTATCCCTTGTGGTAGAAGCAATCGTCGCCTTAACCCCTTTGCTTTCGAGAATGGACTTTGTGGTCAAAAGTTCCTCGTCGCGAAAGTTTTTTGGCGCAATCACAAATAGAAGCGAACGACCAGCGAGAGCTTTTTCCGATTTGCCGTTGTCCTTATCAAATGCCTCTGATGCGTCGAGAGCCATCTGACGGGGATGCCGCAAGCCGAATATAAAGGCAACACCCATCAACGCCAGAATTACTATAAAAGCAAAAAATGTCCTCTTGCGGTATGTCATAGCTTCCTCCCGAAATTCAATTTGGTGTTATTATATAGATTTTGTTTAAAATTTCAACAATTTTTTTAGTATGCTTTCTGACCGCCCTAAAATTTACAAAATTATGCATAATATATAAAAATGCTATTTTGAATAGATAATTGCCAATAAAATACTCATTCGAGCATCGCCTTCACATAATCCTGTGGTGAAAAATCGACAAAATCATCGATTTTTTCCCCTGTTCCTATTGCACAGATAGGCACGCCGAGTTTTCTCCTTATTGCGATTGCAATTCCACCTTTTCCTGTGCCGTCAAGTTTGGTTATTATTATTCCGGTGAGTTTAATCGCAGAATGAAACACTTCTGCCTGGGCGAGACCATTTTGTCCCGTCGTGGCATCTATTACGAGAAGCGTATCGTGAGGCGCTCCTTCGACAGCCTTGCCGACCACTCTCACTATCTTCTTCAACTCTTCCATAAGATTTTTTTTCGTGTGCAATCGCCCGGCGGTATCGGCGATTAGCACATCATAATCTTTTGCGCCTGCCTTCTTAGCGGCATCGAATATCACCGCCGCAGGGTCAGAACTATGCTGACCCATCACCATATCCACACCGACCCGTTCAGCCCATACAGCGAGTTGTTCTGAGGCAGCAGCGCGAAATGTATCGCCAGCAGCAAGCAGAACTTTTTTGCCATCATTCTTAAAACGATGTGCCAGTTTGCCAATCGTGGTCGTCTTCCCCGTGCCATTTACACCGACGACAAGAATTATATGCGGCTTTGCCCTGACATCAATCCGCAGTGGTTCGCCAAGCTCATCAATAAGCCTTTCTTCAAGAATCGAAATCGCATCCCCGCCTGTGATTTCACCATTCTTAACCGCCTCGTTCAATTCCTCGATTATCTCTTCAGTTGTGATAACTCCCACATCTGCGCCGATAAGGATTTCCTCAACGAGTTCTATATCTTCACGGGTCAGTTTTTTGCCGAACGGTAATGCAGATTTTATAACATCAGCAACATTTTGACGAGTTCGTTTAAGTGAAGATAAGATTTTATTTAGCATACCTCTTCCTTCTCAAAACATTATAATTTGGGGTCAGTTGTAGTTTAAATAATATGCCCTGCCAAGATTATAGTGAGCAATCTTTGAATCGGGATTTTTAGAAAGAAGCGCTTCACAGTTTTCAATTGCCTTTTCAAAATTTCCCCTGTGATAATATGCGATACCGAGCCAGTAATGAGCCATAATGAAGTCAGAGTTCATTTCGATGCATTTTTCAAGGCTATCAATGGACTTGCTCAGGTTCCCGACGAAATAATATATATCTCCAAGATTTTTGTACGAATATGCATCCTTATCCTCAATCATTTCGCAGTATCGTATCGCATCCCTCATTTTCCCCTTAAGCCGCGCCTGCCAGGATTTTGTCTTAAGCGCTTCTCTTTCAGTTTCCTTCAAAGGAAAACCACAATAACAGCAAAAATTAAAATCCTCATATATTTCTGCGCCACACTACGGACATTCCATAATTCCCCCCTTATAGATTATATGTTACTCCAGTTTCTTCACCGATTCTCTTCATATCATCGATGACCTTGTAATAAATTTTCACCTCTTTCTGCTGCTGTTCGGATTTTTCAAACTCCTTTTCACCGTGAATGTAAATTCTTTGTGCTCCTTCTCTTTTTGAAGCATTCTTCAGCATCTTCACATAATCATCCACCATACTTTTAAATGTGTCTCTATCAATAAATGCCTCAATGTCGATTGCGCCAAAGAAATGGCACACATTCGGCGGCTCGCCTTTTTTGCCATATATATTGAGACCAAATGCACCGCCAGAAAGTATTCCCGAAAACACATCCACCATAACGGAAAGTCCATATCCTTTGTGTCCACCTGTCTCTTCCTCGCCGCCGCCAAGAGGCAAAAGTCCTCCGCCTTTTCGTTCGAGAAGGTTTTCGAGAACTCTTGCCGCATCCTGCGTTGGAATTCCATATTCATCGGTTGCCCAGGTTATAGGAAGCGGCTTGCCAAGTCGATTATACACCTCAAGTTTTCCGCGTGGAACAGTCGATGTCGCCATATCAAGGACAATCGGTCTCTCCTTCCCCGCGGGAACGGCAATCGAAATTGGATTTGTGCCAATCACAGCATCTTTTCCGAAAGTCGGGACCACAAGCGGAGCAGAGTTCGTTATTGAAATCCCAAGTAAATCCTCATCGAGAGCCATCATAGAATAGTATCCAGCAATTCCATAATGATTGGAATTTCTCACAGCGGCAAAGGCTACATTATTTTCTTTAGCTTTTTCAATAACAAGTTTCATTGACCTGTATGAAACAGGCTGTCCAAGTCCATCGCCTCCAGAAATTAGCAGTGTGTTCGGCGTTTCCTTTAAAATTTTCATCTCAGCGTCAGCCTTCATAATTCCGCTTTTCAGACCGTTGACATATCTTCTCAACCTTGCAACACCGTGCGAGCCAATTCCTCGCTTATCGGCAGTAATGAGAACATCCGCCGTGATTTCCGCATCTTCCTGTCTCACTCCGACACTTTTAAATACATCGACCACAAAATTTCTAAGCGCATCGATATCAACAGAAATCCACTCGTCCATTTCTTCCTCCTATGATAGCCTTGCAAAATCATAGGTAACTTTTCTGTTGGAAATTGTCTTTTCAATGGCATTTTCAATTATATCGGCGGCTTCATCCCACTTCATATAGCGCAGCATCATCACACCGGAAAGAATGAGCGATGACGGGTTTACCTTGTCCATTCCGCGGTATTTTGGAGCGGAACCGTGTGTGGGCTCGAACAAAGCCACATAATCGCTATTTATATTTGGCATAGCAAGAACCGAATATTCATCGGGGCGAGTGAGAAGCTGCTGGAACATCTGGTCGGCAATTCTGTCCTTAATGACGATTCTATTACCAGGGTCTCCGGCTTCTCTGCCACCGCGAAGCTCTGAATATGCACCTGGCTTTGTCGTGGAAGTAACACCGTCATCCCCGATTACCTGGTCCCACAGTTCACTTTCCGTGATAATATAACCGCGAAATTCTTCCCTTGCCACTTCGTAGCCCCATTCCTTGAATGCACCTTCTGTATATTTCATTATATTGCCCTTATGAACCAGAGTCACGCTTTTCAATCCATTATCTATCGCATATTGTATCGCCTTCCTGACAAGCCGCTTTGTCACGAACTCACTTATGGGCTTTATTCCAATTCCCGAATCCTCACGAATGTCTGAACCGAACTGCTCTTTGAGTATTCCAATAAGTTTCTTCGCCTCTTGTGTATCCTTTGGACACTCAATTCCTTCATATACATCCTCTGATATCGAAAAGCAAAACACAGGGAGGTTTCAAATAAAACAGCATTTCTATTGTGAGAGCAAAATAATTTATGCTGATTTTTTGGCAAGGGAAAAGTTAGGGATTTCTTGCGCAGGTATGTATTTCAGTTTTTGAGGGATGAGATAGAGCGCATTCTTAGAGCTTGGGCAGGTGAGGTGAAGCGTGTTTTCGAAGTTCAATGGTTCGTCGCATTTAATAATATCAGTGTCAAAAAACCAATAACTATGCCAGTTTTAGCAATTACACAAAATCAATTGCAAACTCAAGATTCGACACTTTATACATATTAAAATTATCTTATATTTAAATTATATATATTTAGTTAAATTATGCAAGCTAATTTTTAGATTTGGAAAAACATTATCTATCTGCAAATATCTCAATAACTTAAATTCAATAAAAAAATATATATA
>JAGHAI010000079.1 GCA_021161555.1 bacterium | reverse complement strand
TCTTGCAACATCATATCTTAAAATTGGAGTTTATAAAACTACTTTAATAAGATATGATAACTTATTGCAAGATAACAGATATACAAGAAGCAGTTTGTGGTGGAGGAAGGCATATTGCTATCGAAAGACTAAAAAATTTAATCTTGCGCGGGAGGCAATCGATTCGGCGGTGGCGCAGTGCAAAAATTGCGGAAACAGGTTATATATTCTGAAGGAGAAATTGTTTCTGGCGCAGGATACGGATGACCTGCATCTGTTTGCGCACACAGGGGCTGAAATTGCTGCGGCTGACCCATCCGGAAATACGGGGTCTGCTGGACTTATATGGGCAATTACCGGTTATCTTGCGCTTGGTTTTCCCGATAGCGCAAAGTTATATGCAGAATTGTTGAATGGAAGATTTAATGACAAAAATTTTCTGGATGAGGTTTTGTTCTGGGAGCGCTATGCGGCATTGCAACTTGGCGATACTGCATCTGCGGACACGATATTGTCCTTTCTGGCGAAGTCGTTCAGAAAGCATATTTTTACCTGGCTATCTGCAAAAGAAAAATTTTCGCTGGAACTGCCGTCGCCATTTGAATTTAAAAAAATTCCACAATACGATGCAGATTCAATATACAACACTGCGAAGATGGAACTCGAAAAAATTATGGGCGGTAAATTTGATAAAAACCCTGATTTTCTAAAAGATGATCTTTTTAAAAAAGCAAATCATCTTGCGGAATTGGGACTCGTATGGCTTGCGCGTCCCTGCTTTGTTGAACTGGAAAAAAGCGGAAGGATTGGAAAATCTGCGCGGGAAGACATCGAACTGTGGCGATATTATTATTCCGCCGGTCTTTATGACCTCGCAAAGATTTCTGCCGAAAGAATACGCAGCAGAATGAAAGCGGAAAGAAACAGATACAATCCAAAGATAATGCGCCTTGAGTATATTATGCCATTTGAAAAAACTGTTTTACAAAAGTGCAAACAGGAAAACATCGACCCTCTGTTTCTCTATGCGGTTATGTTTCAGGAGAGCAAATACAATCCGCACGCCGTTTCACCTGCCAACGCTATGGGATTGATGCAGTTCATCGAAAAGACGGGAAGTAATGTGGCGAAGTGGCTGAACATAACTGATTTTCAGAAAAAACATCTCTTCGATTATAAAATTAGCATATCGCTTTCGGCAAGGTTGTTGTCATATCTTCTTAATCAGAGGATGTCGCCATATTTTGCCCTTGCCGAATACAATGGCGGAGATAAGAGGACGGATAGATGGATGGAAAAATGCCCCGACAGAAAGAGCGATATCTTCTGCACGGAATTTATCGATTCAAAGGAAACCCGTTTGTATGTGAAGAAAATTATGGGATATTATTACACATATCACTGGCTTTATGGAGGTTTTAAAAATGGGAAGTAACGCAGTCATAAGGACGAAACTGGGGGACAGGGAGCCAGATTTTTCGGGCAAAGTGAGGGATATATACGACCTCGGCGAGACATTGCTCATCGTCGCCACAGATAGGCTGTCGGCGTTCGACCACATACTTCCAAATCCAATTCCTGGAAGGGGAAAAGTGCTGACGCAGTTGAGCGTGTTCTGGTTCGAGAAGACGAAGCACATCGTGGACAATCATCTCATAACCGCCGATGTGTCAGAATATCCTGACTGGCTTTCAGAATATCGTGAACAACTGGAAGGCCGTTCGATGCTCGTGGACAAGGCACAGCGCATCGATGTGGAATGTGTCGTGAGAGGATATCTCGCTGGTTCGGGATGGAAGGACTATAAAAATACTGGAAAAATCTGCGGAATTCAACTTCCTGCAGGGCTTGTGGAATCGCAAAAATTGCCCGAACCAATATTCACGCCTGCAACAAAGGCTCAGCTGGGCGAACACGACGAAAATATTTCGTTCGAAAAACTCGCAGATTCAATTGGATATGACATCGCCGAAAAATTGCGCAGAATGAGCATAAAACTGTATGAATTTGCGCATAATTACGCATATTCGAGAGGCATAATCATCGCTGATACCAAGTTTGAATTTGGTGTTCTCGGCGACCAGATTATACTCATAGATGAAATTTTCACCCCCGATTCGTCTCGGTTCTGGGATAAAAATCTTTACCGCTCTGGCGAACATCAGGAAGCGTTTGACAAACAATTCATCCGCGATTATCTTCTTTCAGTTGGCTGGTCGGGAGATGGCGAACCACCGCAAATTCCAGACGACATCATTCAAAAGACCATCGAGCGATACAGACAGGTAGCCGAAAGGATAATTGGAGGCAAAATTGAATAGAATATTTATCATCACAATTTTTGTCTTTATCGTCTTCGTTAATCTTGCGCTGGGCGCTGGCGAAACTTTAAAAATGCAGTGGATGGGTATCGGCGCAAGAACGCTCGCTATGGGAAACACTGGAACCGCGATAATCGGTCTTCCTTATGCTTCGTTCTACAATCCCGCATCTGTTTCTGCGCGTGGAAAGTTTTCAATGGCAGGCGGCAATCAATTTCTCGCGCTCGATAGAAAATTGTATTTTGCGTCGCTTGCCTCGGAAATCAGCGGAGGAGCGGGCATAGGAATTACCTGGGTCCATTCTTCCGTCGCTGATGTCGAAGCGCGCGACATCGATGGCGAACTGTTCGGCACAATCGATAACGGCGATGATGCAATATTTTTCGCCTTCGCAAAGGAATTTTTTAAAAAATTGCACATCGGGGCAGGAATTGAATACATTCAGCGCAGCATCGAAAATGTCAGCACTTCAACCGCGGGTTTCGGCATCGGGATGTCCTATCGATTGGAAAGCCCGCAAATCACAATTGGCGCTTCGGCGCAAAATTTGTTGATGAAACTTTCCTGGAATTCAAACGATTATTATGGCACGGGGCAGATTTCAAACGAAGACCTGCCGATTGTATTGCGCGCTGGCGCGTCCTTTATGGCAAATTTGAACGACATCCCGCTTCACATCTGCGCCGATGTGTGGAACGGCGGTGATGATGTCCATTATGGGCTCGGCGTCGAAACTACGATTTTTTCGAAGCCGCATTCTTCCCCAGGCGATGACGAGGATGGCGGAAAAAACATTCCCGCATTGATTTTGCGCGGCGGCATCGCAGACGGCAGATTTTCCGGTGGCGCAGGCATTTTTTTCAAAGTAAGCAAGATTTTGTCCATCGGCATCGATTATGCCATCGTAAAGGAAAAAGAAGACCTCACGCCACGACACATCATAGATTTATCATTCGACAGGTTATGAACCTGAGCAAATCAGCCTTCGGACTGCGAGAGGTCGCTCCTTGCTGTCGCTTATATTGTGCCTGTCTCATCGACTTAGAAATTTTGCATTGCTAATTGATAATTGCTAATTGCTAATTGATGAAAATAACCCACGACTAAAGTCGTGGGTTGCGGAATGAATGTTCGGATATAATCCTTAATCAAGTTATTGAAAGGTTTCCATCATACCCTATCCAAAAAGGTTTTGCCTCTGCGAAAAATGTCGATTGTGAAATCGGCATTTTTCGCAGTGATAAAAGTTTTCTGGAAGGGGGTTTGGGGGAAAGCCTCTTTTTCAAAAGAGGTTTCCCCCAGAAGCGTTCC
>JAGHAI010000136.1 GCA_021161555.1 bacterium | reverse complement strand
GGTGGAAGACGATTCGAAATCAATAATAGTTGGCTTTCCCATAGAAAAATTTTCAGGCCACGGTTTTGCTGATTTTTTCCAGCGGTGCTGGGAATTTTTCGACATCGGCTGGTCTGGTATTTCTAAAAAAAATATTCCTCAAAATCTTTCAGTAAATATTTTCCCCAATCCCTTCAATTCCGTCTGCGAAATATCTGTTTTTTCGCCATCTGCGGGAGATTTGAGGATTTTCGATGTTTCGGGGCATAGCGTTGCACAGTTTTCAATTGCAAGCGGACAAAATAGAATCAAATGGCGCGCAGATGATGTAAAATCGGGCGTCTATGTCTATCGAGTAGATGCAGGAAATAGCACATCTGCGGGAAAGATTGTATTTGTTAGATAATGTGTCGTTGTCTTTTCCGAATTGTCTTCTACAGGTTCAGGTTGCGCTTTTAAAAACCTCTTGCGCTTGCTAAATTCTTTTTTATCTTTTTCGCCAAATTACAAAGGAGGATTTATGATTGCGCATCATATCAGGGATGAGAATTTGAAGGAACTCGGAATTAAACGAATTGAGTGGGCAGAGAGGGATATGCCCGTTCTTCGCAAGATAAGGGAGCGTTTTGCGGAGGAGAAGCCATTTGCGGGAAAGAAAATCGCCGCCTGTCTTCATGTTACCACCGAGACGGCGAATTTGATGAGGACATTGAAGGAAGGCGGAGCGGAAGTTCGTCTGTGTGCGTCAAATCCGCTCTCCACACAGGATGATGTCGCTGCTGCGCTGGTTCATCACTATGGAATTTCGGTATTTGCCATCAATGGTGAGGATACGGACACATATTATGAGCATATCGAATCCTGCCTTGAATTTGACCCGCTCATCACTCACGACGACGGCGCAGACCTCGTCTCTACGCTCCATCAGAAATATGCAGAGACGAAGGCAAAGAACATCTGGGGTTCGATGGAGGAGACTACAACGGGAGTCATTAGATTGAAGGCGCTTGAGAGGAGCGGAAAATTGCTCTTTCCTCTATTTTCAATCAACGATGCGCAGACGAAACATTTTTTCGACAATCGATACGGCACAGGGCAATCGACGCTCGATGGTATTCTTCGTGCCACAAATAGATTGATTGCAGGTTCGACGGTGGTCGTCGCAGGATATGGCTGGTGCGGTCGAGGTTTTGCGATGCGCGCCAAAGGACACGGGGCAAGAGTTATTATAACGGAAGTAAATCCGGTAAAGGCGCTCGAAGCGAAAATGGACGGATACGAAGTTATGCCGATGGCGGAAGCCGCCCCGCAGGGCGATATTTTCTGCACGATAACGGGAGACATAAATGTAATCCGCCCCGAACATTTCGAAAAGATGAAGGACGGCGCTATCGTCGCCAATTCAGGGCATTTCAATGTTGAAATTGACATCAATGGTTTGAAGAAGATGGCGAAGAAGGTGAACGAAAAGGTTCGTCCCTTCGTCGACGAATATGTATTGTCGGATGGCCGTTCTATATTCATACTCGGCGATGGACGCCTGGTAAATCTCGCCGCAGCAGAAGGACATCCTGCGGCGGTGATGGATATGTCATTTGCTCTGCAGGCACTCACGGCTGAATATGTGGTGAAAAACGAGGGCAATTTTCCCAAAAAAGTTCACGATGTGCCAGAACACATAGACCAATGGGTCGCGAAGATTAAGCTCGAAACGATGAACACGAAAATCGACGAACTGACGGAAGAACAAAAGGAATATCTCGCCAGCTGGGAACTCGGGACATAATAGAACGATTAAGGGAAAAGTATCTGCGGAATGCGCTTTTATGGCTGGTGGATGAGTATCGAACAATTAATTAAATAGATAGGCTAATTGTCGGACAGCATCGTCTTCATTATTCTGCAGTCTTCGAGAAGTTCCTTTGTGTCGCCGATGCCGTGTTTTCCTTTGGTTATTACGAGTTTGACATTCAGTTCATATTGTCTAAAAATTTGCGCCATCTGTTCGTTGGACTGTCTGTTCCAGTCGTTTTCCCTCGTTATAAGCAAAACTGCCAATCCTGCTGCGTTCTGCCAATCTGGATTTTGAATTCCGCCGTGATGTGCACATTGTGTTATCACGCCGGCGAATTTCAATGGAAATTTCAGCGCGGTTCCCAATGCCTGTGCGCCCTGCCCTGAAAATCCATACATCACTATTGAGTTGCCGTCAACCTGTGGAAATTTCTTTAATTCATCGACGAGATTGAGGATATCGTTTTCATTGAGCGCAAAGTCGCGGTGGTTTTTCGATTTTGCGCATACTGCGATGTTCCAGTTTAATGAATCGAACACCACACGCGCTGTATCGATATCTTCCTCTTTTCCACCTGTGCAGGATAGATAAAGCAAAGTGGTATGCTTTTTACCATCGTTGTGCAGAAGGAACAGATTGCCTTCCGAATCTTTATCGACTACACTTTGAGCAAATAGATGGGATAGGATGATAGCTTGAAACAATAATATCGTTATAAAATCTCGCATATTTTAAATGGTAAAAATTTTTAGAATAATTACAACAAAAATTGTGTATTTTTACAAAAGCCATATATTACAATAAAATATCGGTAAGGAGGCAAAATGGGAGTAATAGCAGGCTTGATTATTCTCGCTGTTCTGGGTATTGTGATTGTCATTATCGGTCTTGTGGTTTTCTACTATAACAGGCTTGTCGGGCTTAAAAATCGCTGTGAACAGGCGTGGAGCGATGTGGATGTTCAGCTTCAGCGGCGGTATGACTTAATTCCCAATCTTGTTGAAACGGTGAAAGGATATGCATCCCACGAAAAGGAAACTTTTGAAAAAGTCACGGAAGCGCGTCAGCAGGCGATGAAAATCACAGGGGACAATTTAGCGGCAAAGGCAGCGGCAGAAAATATGCTCACGCAAACTCTGCGTTCACTCTTCGCCGTTGCAGAAGCATATCCCGAATTGAAGGCGAACGAAAATTTTCTGGAACTTCAAGACCAGCTTTCCAAAATCGAAGAACAAATCCAGCTCGCCAGAAGATATTACAACGCAGTAGCCAGAGATAACAACAATGCAGTGATGATGTTTCCATCCAACATCGTTGCAAATATGTTCCACTTCAAAAAGGCAGAATATTTTGACCTCGAAGAGCCAGAAGCACGAAAGGCGCCAAAGGTGGAATTTTAAACTATCTTTTTCGGGAATACCATTCCTGACAGGTTATGCAAAAACGGTCAGTTCAGTTGCAGAATTGCCGCTTTTAAAAATATTTTTTTATCGTATAGATATTGGATGAATGAATTGTTCCTGATTGTAATCTTTTATAATAAAAAACCCCGCTTTTAAGTGCGGGGTTGCGCCTAAATTGTTATTCCACTCGTGCTTTCAGCTGCACAGTGAATTTGTAGACAGTAGTATCGCCATAAGTCGTGACGGCAGTTGGCAGATGTAATTGGAGCCATAATTTTTCGGAAAATTGAAGGGAATCAGCCGGGGTTCCTGTATTTGGCAATAGTTTTCCATGTGTTGGTCCGCCATAATGTCCTGAACCTTCGTCGGTTGCGATAAAGTTTTCTGTTATAATATCATCGGCACCAAATGTAACAGGTGGAGTTGTATTGTCGTTAAATTCTGCACGCAACGCAAATGTATCCGTTCCGGCATAATCATCGAGCGCCCAGGTGGATATGTGGTGAAGTGTATCGTATGCAACAGGATAGGAGCGCAGGGAAAGAACCAATGTATCCGCGCCCTGATTTTCCACAATTAGAACATCGTTTGCAGTCATAGATACTGTTTGTCCTGGGTCAAATGTATCCGCAGACCAGATTGGCTGACCTGATATGGGATTATACACACTAAATTCAATGGGAACAGACTGATAAATTATCTTCTGGTCATAAGGTGTGTGTTCGGGTTCTTCGTTTGTGGCGTAATCGTATGCCCTGACGCGGAAGAAATATACAGTGTCTTCGTAAACAGTCACAGGGCTTGATGGACCGAATAAAGCTGTCGTGAATGTAACGCCAGTGAACCAATTTGTCCAGGCGGAACTGTCGTTGATGGCATAATCCACATCGTAATATCTAATTCCCCAGCCTTCGCCATCTTCAATTGTGGTATCGACTCCACCCCAGGATATGACAAAAGAAGGAGCGTGAGTAATCGTATCGGTGGAATCTATCCAGGATATAGGATACCGCAGGTCGAGTTCCACATATCTGTAGCCAGGATATAGATTGTAGTTTGCGCCATCCGAAAGGATTGTATCGGTGGATGAAGTTCCCCTGCCTATATTGTCGGCGAGTTTATATGCGCTTGACCATCTCGCATCCGGAAATTCCGTTCCACCATTTGTAAATGCACCCCATACGAGGTTATAGGTCTGCGCATAGATTGTGGAAACTATTGATAACAGTAAACATATCACAAGGATATTTTTCATATTTTCCTCCCATTATTATTGAAAAAAGTGTTTGCAATGTTTTTCCAAAAATTTTTGTGAGCGGGAAGATTTTTATCATTTTTATCGTCTTCCCGCTC
>JAGHAI010000137.1 GCA_021161555.1 bacterium | reverse complement strand
TCAATATATTATTTTATAAAAAATTATAGATGGAGTTGAAAAATGGCGATAATGTATTCTGAGAATTTTAAAAAGGTGCTTGAACTCGCTCGTGATGAAGCGGGTCGGCTGGGACACAATTATATCGGTCCCGAGCATTTACTTCTCGGCATAATTCGCCATGGTAATAACACCGCAATCGACATTCTCATTCAGGCGCGCATCAACCCCGATGACATAAGGAAGACACTTGAAGAAATGCTCGAACACGGCGAGGAGACATTTTTCGTCGGCAACATAATAATGACATCCCGAGCGCAGAAGATGGCGGAATTTGCGGCGGCTGAAGCGAGAAATACAGGTTCCCCCCGCGTCGGAACCGAGCATCTTCTTCTCGCGCTGTTAAAGGATTCCGGAAATCTTCCCGGCCAGGCGATGATGTTTTACGATTTAACCTATCGCGACGCCGTGCGCCAGCTTGCTGCCATTCGCGCAGCAGGACATCCCCGAAGAAAGATGAGACAATCGCGAACTCCAGCTCTCGATAGTTTTTCAAGAGACATCACTTCTCAGGCTATTGAGGGAAAACTCGACCCTGTCATAGGCAGAGATGACGAAATTGAAAGGGTTACGCAAGTATTGTGCAGACGCAGGAAGAACAATCCCGTTCTCATCGGGGAACCTGGCGTGGGCAAAACCGCTATTGTAGAAGGTCTCGCCCAAAAAATAGCCAAAAAGGATGTGCCTTATCTTCTGCAGAACAAACGCCTTATATCTCTTGACCTTGCTGCTATGGTCGCCGGGACGAAATATCGCGGGCAGTTTGAGGAGAGAATAAAGGCAGTTGTGGATGAAATTCTTGCTGACGGAAACATCATCGTTTTCATCGATGAACTGCACACCGTAGTTGGCGCAGGAGCAGCGGAAGGCGCTCTCGATGCTTCGAACATACTAAAGCCACTGCTCGCTTCCGGCGAACTGCAGATTATTGGCGCAACGACAGCAGAAGAATATAGAAAATATGTGGAAAAGGACGGCGCACTCGAAAGAAGATTTCAGACTATATATGTTGACCCACCTTCGTATCAGGAGACAATCAGCATTCTCCAGGGATTGAGACCATATTATGAAGAACATCACAAGATAGAAATTTCCGATGAAGCGATTGAATCTGCTGTGCGTCTTTCGGATAGGTTTATTCAGGGAAGATTTCAGCCTGACAAGGCTATCGACCTTCTGGACGAAACCGGCGCTATGCTCAATCTTGCGGAATATGTCAAACCGAGATATTTACAGGAAATCGAGATAAAAATCTCACAGAAAGAACAGGAGAAACACATATTGATAGCCGACCAGGATTACGAGCGCGCCGCTTCAATCAGAGATGAAATACGATTTTTGAAGCGGAAACTTATGGATGAAGAACGGTCCTGGCACAAGGCGAGAGACCAGCACAGACCAACGATGAAACCCGAGCATGTGGCAAAGGTATGCAGCAGAATTACGGGCATTCCGCTTGAAGAAATAGGCAAGGAAGACCAGGAAAGAATGCTCAATATGGAGGAGGAACTTTCGAAATATCTGATTGGTCAGAAGGAAGCTATTATGGCTTTGTCCAATGCTATTCGTCGTTCTCGCTCGGGTCTCGGCAATCCCAATAGACCGGTTGGCAGTTTTCTGTTTCTTGGTCCAACTGGTGTTGGGAAGACGGAAATGGCTAAGGTGTTAACGAAGTTTCTGTTTGGTTCTGTGGATGCTATGGTTAGAATAGATATGTCGGAATATATGGAAAAGTTTGCCATATCCCGTCTCGTTGGCGCTCCACCAGGATATGTCGGATACGAGGAAGGCGGCACTCTGACGGAAGCGGTGAGGCATCATCCATATTCCGTGGTTCTGTTCGATGAAGTGGAAAAGGCACATCCCGAAGTTTTCAATTTGCTATTGCAGATACTTGAAGATGGTGTGCTCACCGACAGCCTCGGCAGAAGAGTCGATTTCAAAAATACAATTATAATTATGACTTCCAATATCGGTACGCAGGAACTCGTTTCTTCCCGTCTCGGGTTCGGCAATTCGGAAGAAATTCTGGAATTTGATGACATAAAAAACAGACTCGTGGGGCAGGCTAAAAAAGTTCTTCGAGCGGAACTTATGAACCGAATAGATGAGATAATCGTCTTCAAGCCGCTGTCTATGGAGGATATTGAAAAAATTGTGGACCTGCAGTTGTCGGAATTAAACGAAAGAATTGAACATAAGGGATTGATATTCGTGATGGGAAAGGATGCACGAAAGTGGCTTGCTGAAAAGGGATACGACCCCAATATGGGAGCAAGACCATTGAAAAAGGCGATTCAACAGTATGTTGAAAACCCAATTTCGCAAAAATTACTATCGGGAGAAATCCCGTGGAACCACATAATTAAAATTGAAGTGGACAATAAGAAAGATGAGCTGAAATTCGTCGTAATCGACAGGGTAGATAAATCAAAAGATGTTTTCAATAATGATGAAAACAATTTCATTTCGGTTGGAAAATAATTTTAAAAAAAATACTTGACTTTAATTTGGAGATAAATATTTTTTAGATATAAAAACAGGAGGTAGATTTAATGCGTAAGTTTTGGTTATTATTTGCGTTCATAGCGGTTTTTGGACTTGTGTTCGCCGCTGGTGATGGTTCTGGTGGAGCAGATGTTCCTGAAAGTCCTGAATATTCTGCATCCTCTGATGACGGCGGTGGCGGTCCTGATGAGCCATTTGAGGCAATGGCGGATACTACTGCCGATATATATATTTATGTAACACTTCGGCAACCACCTGGACCTCCGCCTCCAAACTTCTACATATTTGACGAAAATTGCGGAACCGGGTCTGAAAATGTGTATTTTAAGTCAGACCTGGGTCCTGGTGAACGAAGCGATTGCGATTTTTACCTCGTATATCGTGCACCCTGGGCACTTTTTGAGTGGTCTGACATTCGTATGTTCAGTTCATCAGATACTGCTCAGATGATTGACCCTGTTGAAAATCCTGTTACTCACGCCGATGCGGGAATGTATCGATGGGGCTGGAAGGAATCGCCTTCACCTGGTGAAGATAGTGTTTGGGTCGGTCCTCCATACACATACGATTTCTTCGATGACAGCCTTCTTTCTGCTTCAGACAGCCGAGGTGTTTGCGACCCGGACACAAACTGGTTTTATACAGCTGTAGCTGTGGATTCGTCTGAATCCGGCGGAAATCTCCTGTATTCTCCCTATCCAGCTCGTCCGGTCGGTGAAGTTGACCAGCTGCTGGGCGGTTCCTCAGCAGGGAAAAAGAATCTTGTTTCTTATGCCGTTGAGGACGAGTTTGTATCTTCTAATGGTGATACCGCAAAATATTTTGCCCAATTGATTGACAGTTGTGTGTCATTATGGGAATGGGATGCAATTAACCAAAGATGGAATATGATTTCGAGAAAAATAGGTTCTGTATGGTTGAATATTGGTGGTTCTACAGTTAGAACCGGAATGACTTATTTAGCGTACTTAAGCGATGGGATATCAGACAGTGATACATTTATGCTAAGTTTGTATGCTCCTGGTTATGTCCCTTATGATACATCCCTTCACTTTACAAAACCTGCCTCTTGGAATGAGGGCAAAAACTTTTTCACTATGCCTTATCAGGAATATAATATTTTAATAAGTGTAAATGGATATCCGCTCGAAGCAAAATATCTTGGCATGGACATAGATGGAATAGCTGGTATTGAACCGGTTTCCATATGGGAATGGAATCCGTTCTCTCAAAGATATGATATGGTAGCTAGGAAAATAGGTACATTGTGGTTAACTGTGGGTGGGGCACATGTATATCCCGGATTACCATATATGGTGATTATTAATGGTGATGGTGGGGACTGGCCACCATCAGGTTCATAATCAACATTTAATAAGCAAAAAGGAGTGGAAAAATGAGAAAGACAATCATTCTATCGGTCTTAGTAGCTGTGGTATTATTTGGGCAAAAGAACATAGATATCATAAATAACACTACTCTACCAAACAATTCGGTTTCAAAAACAATTAATAGACCGATGTTTGGTTCACTTGATATCTGGTTCTGTGTTGGTGAACCTCTTGACCCAACAACTTGTAATGCAACTAATCCAGAGTGGAATGGAACTATAAGTAATGATACTACTTGCCAAAGTTATTGGTTGCGATTATGGGCTCTTGATGCTGATAGTTATTCAACTAATCATTGTGGTACAGATACATTTTTCTGTAATGAATCTGGCTGGGGGGGATTAATTATTCCTACTGGCCTCGGTGAGGGGCTTTGGGGTTCACTATTTGACAATATAAATCAATACTATGATGGTTCTCCGTACACATTTGAAGTTAATGATACCCTTTGCATAAAAATTATGACTGACACAACTGCAGCAGGAATAGCAGAATTTCAATCGGCATTTCCTGGGTGGGATTATGCGCATAAAGAAACCTGTCTTGTCTGGGAAACAGATCCCGGCGGAGTGGAAATTCATATGGTTCTCGAGCTCGACACAATATCTATGGGAATTCACAAAAAGCCGATTACTTTGCCTCAAAAAGCTACTCTTGGGCAGAATTCTCCAAACCCGTTCAATTCATCTACTGATATTGAATTTTCCCTGCCCGAAGGCGCAAATGTAAGTCTGGTGGTTACCGATGTTCTTGGAAAACATATTAGAACACTTGTGAACGAACATAGAGCAAAGGGAACATATAAAGTTAGGTGGGACGGATTGGACGACGAAAAGAACGAAGTCCCAAGCGGAGTTTATTTCTATAAACTCACAGTGGACGATAACTTCGTCGATAAGAAGAAAATGACATTGCTGAAATAGAAATAATATCTATCAAATAGAAAAATTAAAAAGCGCCATTCATTTTAAGGGGTGGCGCTTTTTTATAGAATAAAATATGGAATAAAATACTGCACAGGCATCAAATAATAATGTTGAATAAAAAAACGCGCCGAATTCGAATTCGCAATTCAGCGCATAAAAAACATCGCAGGAAAAATTGTTAAAAGACAATTACGAAATAGACTTTTCCTGCAACTTTTTAAAAACCTTTTCCTGCGTGAATGGAGCATCATAAAGGCGCACTCCAACAGCATCGAAGACGGCATTTGCTATCGCAGGCATCGGTCCGTTGATGCCAATTTCAGCAATGGATTTTGCCCCAAAAGGTCCTGTTTCTTCGAATGAATTGACCACAATTGTCGTCAGTTCCGGCAGGTCTGCTGTGGAAAATATTTTGTAATCCCAGAAATTCGGATTTGTCATTTTCCCCTTTTCGTCGAACAGATATTCCTCGCATAGAGCATAGGAAATTCCGTTAAGCACGGCGCCTTCCACCTGTCCTTCGACGAGTTTTGGGTTTATCGGCTGTCCGCAGTCCACGGCGGAAACGAACTTGCGCACATAAATTTTTCCGGTGCGCACATCCACATCGATATCGGCGAACTGCGCCGCAAAAGGCGGAGGAGATTCCTCCCCGACATACGATTCGCCCGCCTGAATCTGAAACTGGTCCTGAGTGTAAAGCGAAAACTTTGCTATTTCCGCAAAGGATAGAATCTTGCCGTCCTTCGTGTTTCTCACGGAGTTATTTTCAAGAACGAGGTTTTCCCGCTCCGCGTTCATCATCTTTTCTGCGACATCGAGAATTTGTTCGCGAATTTTTTCGGCGCACTTTTTCACAGCATTCCCCGAAACATAGGTGGTGGAAGACGCATAGGCGCCGACATCAAAAGGCGTGAGGTCGGTGTCGGACGAGCGAACGATAAATTTTTTAAGCGGGGTTTTCAATACTTCTGCGGCGATTTGTGCGAGAATCGTATCCGAACCTGTGCCGAGGTCTGTCGCGCCAATGTGAAGGTTGAAGGAACCGTCGTCGTTCATCTTGATATATGCGCTTCCCATATCAATTCGCGGGATTCCCGAACCCTGCATCGCCACGGAAACGCCGACGCCCTTCACAAGGTCGCCGTTCCGAATGTGCTTTCCGCGCTTTTCATACCAGCCAATCGCTTCAGCTCCTCTATCTATGCACTCCGTCAACTTGCAGGAATGTATAATCTGGCTCACGCCTTCCTTTCCTTCACCGAGCGCTTTGAATATCGGCGAAGTCTCGCCCTCCTTGATGTGCCATTTTTTGATGTATTCGAGCACATCCTGGCCGAGCCTGCGAGCGATTATGTCAATCTGTTGATTGAACGCAAAATATCCCTTCGTTGCGCCGTATCCTCTATATGCGCCGCCAACGGGAAGATTGGTATATACCGAGCGCCCGAAGAAATGAAGATTTTCGATTTTATTAAACAGCGGCAGCACCTTCGACCCGGCATTTGAAAGGACCGTGAGCGCGTGTGTTCCATAAGCGCCTGTGTTCATAAGCGCGTCCATTTCTATGGCGGTAATCGTCCCGTCGTTCTTCACGCCAGTTTTCAATCTTATCCTCATCGGGTTTCTCGTTCGGGACGAGACGAAGACCTCTTTTCTCGAGAGAACAATTTTTGCAGGGCGCTTATTCCTCATCGCAACCATAGCCACAAGAGGCTCCACAATGATTTCCTGCTTTCCGCCAAAACCACCGCCAATGCGCGGTTTTATGACGCGAATTTTCCCCTCATCTATTCCGAGAATCCTCGCGGTAATTCTTCGAGCGTGAAACGGAACCTGTGTCGCTGAAATTATCACGAGTCTTCCATAATTATCAAAGTATGCCACTGCGGTATGTGGTTCAATTGCGCAGTGAGCGGCATACTGCGTTCGATAAGTGTGTTCCTCTATAAAATCTGCTTCGGCAAATCCTCTTTCAACATCGCCGAACTTTATCTCCACTTCTGCGGCGATGTTGTGTTTGGGGTCATATTTTGCGGGGATGACGACATATTCGTCGCCATCGTGTATTTTCGGCGCATCTTCATCTGCGGAATGTTCGGGGTCGAAGACAGCGGGAAGAACTTCGTATTCGACTTGGATTTTTTTCAGCGCTTCCTGCGCCACTTCCGGCGATGTCGCCGCAACGAGCGCAACCTTATCTCCCACAAAACGAACTTTATCATCAAAGAGAACAGTGTCATACGGCGAAGGTTCTGGAAAACCCTGTCCTGCTGTCGTATGAAGAATTTTTTCGACATTTCCATAATACAGCACATCGACCACGCCTTCCGTATTTTTCGCCGCCTCGATGTCGATGCGCTTTATTCTGGCGTGCGCGTAGGGGGAGTAAAGAACGGCGATATGCAGCATTTTCTCCCTGTCTGGAATTTCAAAGTCGTCGGTGAAAAGTTTTTCTCCAGAAGCAAGGGAAAGGGAATCGATTTTTTCCTCTGACCTGCCGATTGTATTAAAGTCCTTCATTTTTCACTCATCCTTTTTTGTGCCAGTTTCACTGCGTCGATTATTTTCACATATCCTGTGCATCTGCACAGATTTCCATCGAGATTTTTTAATATTTCCTCGTTTGTTGGAGATGGATTTTTTTGAAATAGGGAATATGTAGCCAGAATCATTCCAGGCGTGCAAAAACCGCACTGCACTGCGCCGGCATCGACGAATGCACGCTGAATTGGATGCGGATTGTGGATATCGCCCAGTCCGCGCACTGTTGTTATCTGGCTGCCGATTGCCGTTGCAGCAAGAACCTGACAGGAATTAACAAGTTTCCCGTCGAGCAATACGACACAAGCACCACATTCCCCTTCACCGCAACCTTCCTTCACTTCTGTGTATCCATTTTCCCGCAGAACTTTTAGAAGTGTTGCACGAGATGAAAAGGAAAAAGTCTTGCGTTCACCATTGATTAAAAATTCTCCTGTCATATTAACCTCGCATTTTTATATTTTTATTATAATAATATAATGATTTTCTCGCAACGATAAAATGTCATTTGAGTGGACACAGACGAACCGAATAAAAATGTATTATATCTTTGATTATTCACTTTTATTATTGACTAATTATAAAAATATGTATTTTTTATATAGATAAAAGTTTTACCAGCACAGGAGGTTTTTATGGAAGCGTTGGGTATGATTGAGACGAAAGGTCTCGTCGCGCTAATTGAAGCGGCAGATGCGATGGTGAAGGCGGCGAATGTGCGTCTTGTTGCCTATGAGAAGATTGGCGGCGGATATGTAACGGCACTGATTCGCGGTGATGTTGCCGCCTGCAAAGCAGCAACAGAAGCAGGCGCACTTTCTGCTCAAAAAGTAGGCGAACTCGTATCAGTGCATGTAATCCCGCGTCCACACAAAAACATCTATGAGATATTTCCCATAAAACTTCCCGAAGAAAGATAGCCCTGTGAGGTAAGTGATGCAGGATGTTGAAATAGACCGCATTGTTGCGGAAGTTGTTCGTCGCATTCGCGAGGAAGAAAAAAGTGTTTCCTCCATTTCCGATAACAACTTATCGGACAGGTGGGACATCGATTCGCTTGTGAATCGGTCGAAAATTGCGCAGGAAAGATTTCGAGAACTTGGTCTCGAAGCGAGAAAACGCGCGATTCGTGCGATGCGATGCGCCATAATTGAGCACGCCGATGAACTCGGAAAAATGGCGGTATCCGAAACCGGTCTGGGAAAGATGCCCGACAAGCGGGAAAAAATTCTGCTCGCAGTCAACAAAACCCCCGGCGTGGAAGATATATCAACAAAGACCTTCAGCGGCGACAATGGTCTTACGATAGAAGAACCTGCGCCCTATGGAGTTGTTCTATCGATAACGCCATCGACAAACCCGCCGAGCACAATCGTCAACAATTCCATATCGAATATCGCCGCGGGGAATTCGATAATCTTTCAGCCTCACCCTTCGGCAAAGAATGTGAGCAGGAAGACCGCAGATATTCTTCGCGACGCGGTGGCATCGGAAAACATCCCCGCCGATGTGATATTGTGTGTGCCAGAACCTACGCTCGACACAGCGAAAGAACTTCTACATCATCCTGGCGTTGACCTCGTCGTGGTAACAGGCGGTATGGGAGTTGTCAATGCGGCGATGAACTGCGGGAAAAAAGCAATCTGTGCAGGTCCAGGCAATCCCCCTGTTGTGGTGGATGAAACCGCCGATATGGAAAACGCAGCGAAATACATAGTCGCAGGCGCTTCGTTCGACAACGGAATCCTCTGCACTGCGGAAAAGGAGGTCTTCGTCGTGGAATCTGTAGCGGATGAACTAATTCGTCAGATGCAGTCTGCTGGTGCATTTCTATTATCGCCACCGGATGCCGAAAAAATCGTGAAGATGGTCATCGAAAGCGACCCCGAAGGAAAGGGCGAAAGACATCCTGTTGTGAATAAGAAATTCGTCGGGAAAAACGCTTCCGAAATAGCGAAATCTGCTGGCATTGATGTCGGGAATGCGCCGCTTTTGTTCTTTGAAACGGTGTGGGATAATGCTATGGTAATGGCAGAACAACTGATGCCGATTCTTCCCGTTGTTCGCGTGCCGAATGTGGACGAGGCTATCAGGCTCGCTGTGCTGGTTGAACACAAATTCAGGCATACTTTTATTATGCACTCGAAGAACATAGAAAATTTGTCAAAGATGGCAAAATTGTGCAACGGAAACATCTTTGTGAAAAACGGACCATCCTTTGCAGGTCTGGGCTACAACGGCGAAGGACATACCACGCTTACAATAGCAGGAACAACAGGAGAAGGATTAACCAGCGCTCGTTCGTTCACGAGACCAAGAAGATGCACACTGGTCGATTATTTCCGTATTGTATGAACCTGATGGATATACCGATACAGTATGTCGTGTGAAAGACCTTAATTGGAGGAAAGATGAGAAGTGCTTTTTTAAGAGCATTTTTTATTATATTCGCTGTCGTGGTGTTTGCTGGTTCCAAAGAATATGATTTTCAGCGGCATTTTGCAAAAAAATGGCATGTGAATCGCGGAGAAGTCATCATTCTCGACAATCCTGTTGGAGAAATTCATTTGAGCAACACAGACCCGAAACTCGGTTCGTTTGTTATGGTGAAACAGCGTGTTTATGCAGCATTCGACGAATTGGTAAAAAGCAGGCGGATGGTTATGATGGTCAGACTTGATGCGACGCGGAGACCCGACTCGCTTAAACTTTTTGTGCAATTTCCTATGCATATGTTTGAAAGATACAAATATCCCGATATGGGAGGATTTTTCACTTCGGAAGTTGACGGAATCTGGCAGGGGAAAAAGATAACTGTTTCGCCGAAAAAAGGTGTCAAGTTGTGGTCGGACATATATATCCAGATTCCAGCAGGACAGAAGATTGTCATCAATTCGATAGCAGCGACATTTGTAATTGAGGATTTCGTGGGCGACATAGATTTTACCACAGACCACGCTTCCGCTATGACAGCGGGGGACATTCGCGGTAATCTATTTTTGACTGCGTGTCACGGAGCGCTTTCTGTGAGCAAATTTTCCGGCGACCTGTTCTATGATGGAGAAGATTCCGACATATCGTTCTGCGATGTGATAAAAGGTAAAATCAGTGCGAAAAGCACATCGGGTGATATATTGTGGAATGCCAAATGCGATTCAGCAGAAAAAGTTGAACTGGAATCGCTTTCTGGCAAAGTTATGTATAACGGCGAACTTGCAAAATGCACCTGTCTTATAAATGATGAAGGCAAGATTGAAATCACTCCGACATCATTTGTTCAGGATTCGCTGATAGCGACGACATCCGGCGGCGATATTGTTCTTGAAATGCCGGAAAATTATGCTCACGAGATTTCTGCATCATCAAAGGAAGGTAGAGTGAAACACAAATTCGACAACATCGACAGTGAAAGCAATGTTTCTGTGATATTGAAAGGAAAGAGTGGAAGGGTAGTTCTCCGTACTGAGCGGGGAACGATAAAACTGAATATAAGAAGTTCACGGTAGTGATGGAGGGAATATTGCCCGACCTTCCCGATGACATAAACTCAAAGATAATGGAGCTTGAAGCTCTTGTCGAGACGCAGCCGAGCGCTGAAACATATTCTCAGCTCGCCGATATGTATCGCACGAATGGTCAGCTTGAACTTGCCACGGAAACCTGCGAAAAAGCGATAGCATTGTTTCCGGACAATGTGGATTGTCTTATGACCTATGCGCGTGTTCTTCTGGATTCTGGTTTATTTGAAGAGGCGGAAGCACTTCTTGAGAAAATCATTAAGCTTGGCGGAGAAGAAGCTGGCACATTGATAATGATGGGTCAGCTGTATGTGAAAAGGAACGACCTTGCTGGAATTCATTCAATTGCCACAAAATTGGCGGAAAATTTTAAAGATGATGTGAGGGCAAAGAAGTTCCTGGGATTTTTAAAAACGAGGAACCTGCTTCCAGCGGGAATTTCTACTGAAGAAGATAAAAAAACTCCACCTGTATCCATACTGCAGGAAGTTCCGATAATATCTCCTGACAATATGCCATCTGAGGAAGGCATTCCATCCGCTGGTCAACAATACAATGCGGAAGAAGAAACGACTGAAGCTCCTGCTGAAAAAACAATAATTTCATCTGTTGAGAAGAAGAAACCAGAGGAAGAAGCTCTCCGGAAGACGCGCAGGAAACTTCCACCGCAGAAAACCGTTACCACAGTGTCGGTGGAAGAAATGATGCGGCTTCTGGCGATGTTAAAGGGGATTGTCGGCGTTCAGCATGTTATTCTTGTTGACCCGATGAAGAAAACTATGGCGAGCAAGGGATGTCCTACGATAGTGGCTCGTGCTATTGGTGGATTGGTCAGGTCTTTAAGCAGAGCTATGTATGTTGCCTTTGATGCGCTTGAATTCGGCGAATGGAACAAAGGCGTAATGGAACTTGAGCAGACGACCGTTCATTTAATCCGGGTTGAGGGATACTGGATAGCTTTATTATGTGATACATCGGTTTCGCTTGGAGCTTTGCGCATTGCGGTAAATTCAATAGTGAACAAGCAGATAAAAACTAAAAATATTTAATTGCGTGGACCTTTTATCGATATATTCTGCTGACCTGTTTTCTCTTGACAGTGTAGATATGTATATTAAAATGTGTTTTACGGAGAGGTGGCCGAGCTGGTCGAAGGCAACCGCCTGCTAAGCGGTTGAACCCTTAACCGGGTTCCCAGGGTTCGAATCCCTGCCTCTCCGTATTTGTATTTTTCAAGATGATATTGCCAGGATGATTTCTTTTTTTCTTTCAATTACATTTCGGATTCGAACCCGATGGAGTGAGCCGAAGGCTCTTCGAATCCCTGCCTCTCCGTGTTTGTATTTTCAAAAGTTTTCTTAAAAATTCATAACTTATTGAATAATAATATTTATCAGCATTTTTTGATTTTTCACCTCAAAATCTATTTGGTTTTGCCTTATATCGTTTTTTTTCATCTTTCCTTTCGCATATCAGAGAGTATTTCGCAGGGTTTGTTCGTTCCCCTCATTTGTCTTGCGACTTCGTCGCAATCCACCTTCTCCCGGTGGGAGAAGGCAGGCGTTCGCCTGTTTCCCGTGCGTTGCTTCCCTTTCGCTTCGCTCAATTCCTTGCAACGCCTTTCTCCTTGGGGAGAAAGGAGTTAGAGGATAGAGGGGGCATAAACAACATTCCCCCGTAAATCGTATATCGCAATTTCGGGTGGAGACGCAAGATTTTGAGTCTCTACGGTGATAACGCAAGACGAATTGAACGGATTGGGAGCAACATCAGAATAAGATTCTGTCTGCCTCCTGCTCCCCAATGTTGAAGTTCTCCCACAATTATGTCCGCCAGTCCATCGCCGTTAAAATCAGCAATTACCATATCCCAGGTTTCGTCGAAGTCAGGCGGGATATTGTAATTATCCAGTTGAAAGACCACATCTGCCCCGCAGACAAAAAATGATATTATCACCAACAGGATAATCATATTGCAACGAAATTCTTTCGTCGATGTGATTTTCACCTTATCAGCATCATTTTCCCTGTCTGTTCAATATCGCCGACCTGTAATTTTAGCAAATATGTTCCAGAAGGGACATCTATGCCATTGTCATTTTTTCCATCCCACACGACGGAATATCTTCCCTTCGCAAAATTATCGTCGGCAAGAGTGCAGATTTTTACACCATTTACATCGTATATGGCGAGGCTAACTCTGTCGGCATTTTTACCGACATCAAAAGTTATCGTGGTGGCGCTGTTGAAAGGATTTGGCGAATTTTGATATAATATAGTTTTCGCTGGCTTAAAATTCTTTGAGGAAAAGATAACGCCCAGTTCTCCAAATATCACGACGGGGAGCATCAAAGTATCCTCGTCTTCTGTGAGCGTGAAAGTGTGGTTCACAAATGGCGGCAGCGGTTCATTATCTGTGCCATCGGTGGTGAATTTGTATTCAACATAGCGATATGTGCCCGCAGGAAAGAGAATTATAGTCGTATAAATTCCATCATCTGCGGTTTCATCGCAGTGTGTTCCGTCGTCGTAGATTCTGTCTGCATCCGTCCAGCCGTCGTCCCAGCCCCAGTGCAGCGGCGGTTGACTGCCAGCTATGAAAGCAGAATCTACAGTTTCAGCTGACATATCAACTCGAAATATCACATACACATCACGGGTGCTTTTATTTTCCCAATAATCGAGCGGAAGATACAAATCGCTGCTCGTATCGGACACTTCGATAATTCGATTGCCGGTTCCTTCCCATACGCCATTGTTCAAATACTTATATTCCTGATGTCGTGAAGACCCCGCAGATAGAGTAAATGAACCTTCATAAATTCCATCGGAGTCCACATCGGAAAGGACAACTTCATCTGTTGCCCAGTCGTTGAATGTTCCTGCGACAACGACAGGCTCTTCCGCACCGACCCAGTTCATATTTACCGAAAAGTGAATTGTCACATCGGTGGCGATTGGATTCATCGGATGATATGTGAGTGGTTCGCTTTCGGTGGCAGGATTGCCCATCTGGTCGTTCCCCTGGCAGGTGGAACCATCAGTAGAATCGTAGGCAAGACAGTATATCTCAATATCAGTATCGGCAATTATTTCCGATGCAGGAATCGTTCCCATATATTCGTCATTATTGCCAACATCCACATTATACACCATCGGAACGACATTCCACTCCGAAGTGCCGGCATATCGATACATCAGGTCGGCGGAAAGTCCTTCGCCCCTCGCAGAAGGGTCTGCATCTGTAACACCCTCCTTCCATATCTGAAAATACACTGTGAGGTCTTCTGTGGAATTTATTTCCGTGCCATCGTTTGGATATACATTCCCGCACCAGCCGATTTCGGCAAAGACAAAACTGGAAGCCATTAGAAGGAGAGAAAGAAAAATTACTCTGATTAACATCGTTCAACCTCCCTATGCCTGTTTGAACAAAATTTACAAATTTTATTCTATATAACAACATTATTTTATAAAAAAAAGATATTCGAGTTTGCAAATAATTTTGTATAATTGCGAAAACTGGCATTGTTTATCATTTAATGTGCCAAACAATCGGTTCTCCTCCTAATGATAAAAGTCTAATCCAGAACTCAATTGCAGTGGGCAAATTAAAGGGATTGGGATAAACTGCAATAGAAATTCTTAAAGTGTAGTTGTGCCTTTTTTCACTGATAATTCTGGATAGCTGGTCAAAAAATTTCGCCTTCGTCGGATTGTAGCAGGCAGGATTATTCATCGTCGGAACGCCACATATACTTTTTGTTATTCGCTATTTCCTCCGCGATGAAGTCTTCTGGGAAAAGGTCGTATGCCCTGGTAAGCGCAGAATCGGCTTTCTGGTGCATTCCAGCAGCCTCGTAAGTCAATCCCAGGTCCCACCAGGTTTCCCATCTGTCCCCATTTTCCGAAGTAGCCTGTTCAAAATACTTTATAGCCTTATCATAATTTTTTGCCTTTACCATCTTATACCCCTTTTCCAGAAGGGGAATTTCATCGTCAACCTCATAATCGAGGGACACAATGGTCTCTATTGGAGTGATTCTCGATACGAACATATCTGCAATTTCCTGGCGGCAGTCCCGCAGAAGTTCAAAACCGTCGATTGGCGGCGGCGGAGCGTTTTCCGCTTTTGTAACTTCCGTCCGTTCGGTGGAAAATTTTTTGTAAAAAATCTTCTCGCCAGTCCTCGCATCAAGTATTCTTATATGCGCTTCAAGGTGTGCGGTTCCCTTGCGCTTGCCCAGTTTATGTCTTGTTCCATCCTCATCGACGACGACTGCATATTTAACCGGTTCCTCGGTGTATTCCGACACGGAAACATCGCCCAGAATAATCGCCGCAGGACCTATGTCTCTGCCAAGTTCCACGACTTTGTTGAGAACATTCAAATCCGACCACGACATACCATGAGATGACAAAATCTTTTCAAATTGCAATTTTGACACAATATCATAATATCCTGAACTCAAAAGCCCATCCCTTATCCTGTCTTCAAGGTCAGTTCCTCCTGTGCCGGTCATTTGAGCAATGAATACTTTTTTCACTCCAATATCAGTTTGCGGAGGACGATACATGGGAACTTTTACCGTGTGCGAACAGCTCCCGATTAGAAACATAAAAACCACAATTGTGGCAAATGTAATACACCTTCTCATTTTATCCCCCTTACATATTTCCACCACAAATTTAAGCACTCTTCGTGCCACAATGCGAGATAGCCAAACATATACCATTTACGCGACTGACCGCTATTTTATGCACAAAATATGTGCAACCTACTCCTTCTGGAGCATCTTCGCAGTGGATTTTCCGAGAAGCACACCCAAAACAATTGCAAACAAAATTGGTATCCACCCGGCAATTAGTTCAGCGGTTCTTGGATATCCACCATAGGCGGATTTAATTCTTCCGCCAATTGTAAGCACCAGAAGAACCAGAGCTGCAAGAGGAACAATTATCCTCACGGAAATCACCCACCATCTGCCGATATGAACCAGCGATGTTTCATTTATCTGTCTTCGCAATTTTTCCGTGTCAAACAGCCATCCAACAAGCACTGCTTCCAGAAAAGCGACGGCAAATAGGGCAAAATACGACATATAATAATCCACGACATCGAGCCAATATAGACCAGCAGTAGTGGTATAGATAATCCCAATCAAAAATGCCAGAATTCCCACAGCGATATTTGTCTTCGTTCGATTGGTTCCAAAAGTTTCCATAACACCGGCGACAACTGCTTCCACCAGCGAAAACGCCGAATCGATAGCAAGTGTCAGTAGCATAACGAAAAACAGCACGCCGACAAGTGGACCGAGCGGGAGATGATTTATAATCGCGGGATAAGTTACGAATGCGAGTTCAGGACCGCTTTTCATCACTTCGGCGACGGATACGCCCTGAATTTGTGCGTAGTATCCGAGCGCCGAAAACACTGCGAAACCGCCGACAAAAGCCGTTGCGGCATCAGAAAGCCCGATGATGAATGCGTTGTTCACGATATCGCTTTTCGGCGGCAGAAAACTTGCATAAGCAATCATCACGCCAAACCCGACCGACAGAGAGAAAAACACCTGCGTGAATGCAGCTTGCCACAGTTCAGGATTGAGCAGAGCAGACCAATTGGGCGTGAGGTAATATGCTATGCCCTTGAAAGCGCCTGGTAGTGTGAGTCCGCCAATCACGAGAATCAACAATATTAACCAGGGAAGAGTCACCGTCACATATACGACTTTGCTTACGGTTTTTGCTCCCTTCCAGATGGATAGAATAATCCACGCCCAGACGACGACAAGACCAATCAGAAGTGGAATTCTCGGCGAACCTATTTTGAAAATGCCATCCGACAGCCCCAGCACATTTGTATAGAAAAATGTTCTCGGGTCATCACCCCAGGCAAGGGATAATGAGTGAACGAGATAATTCGCCGCCCAGGACATTATCACTGCGTAATATGTGGTGATGAAAAAACCGACGATAATTGCCATCCACCCGAGCCAGGCAAATTTTTTCGATACCTTTCCTATCGATGTCGGAGCCGAGCCGCCTATCTTTTGTCCGAGGGAAAATTCCAGAATTAGAAGTGGCAAGCCTGCAATAATCAGGGCTATTATGTATGCGACTAAAAATGCCCCACCGCCGTATTTATAACAGATATATGGAAACCGCCATATATTTCCCAACCCTATCGCCGACCCGATAGCCGCAAGAACAAAAGCCATTCGATTATCCCAGTAGACCTTCTCGCCAAAAGCCATCGGTGCCTCCTTGATTTATAAGTGCTTTATATATAAATCTTAACAAAGAACATTTTTTTCTATTTTACGCAAGATTTTTTAACAAAACGATATTTCTGCTTTATGCACATATTATCTATCCCGATGTAGTTTTATTTAGCAGGTCAACAGCGTGGGTAAAGCAGACAAAAAATAAAAATAAATCTTTCCCAAATCTGTTTTGTGATTATTATTAAAATAATTTAATTGATTT
>JAGHAI010000087.1 GCA_021161555.1 bacterium | reverse complement strand
GTTTTCTGGAAGGGGGTTTGGGGGAAAGCCTCTTTTTCAAAAGAGGTTTCCCCCAGAAGCGTTCCGCAAGCGTTCCGCAAGCGTTCCGCTTGACCATCCAGCCTTCGGTCTGCGAGAGGTCGCTCCTTGTTGTCGCTTATATTGTGCCAGTCTCATCGACTTAAAAATTTGCATTGCTAATTTTTCGTTGCCAGTTTTCCCGCTTCTTTGAGGATGTGTCCGCCGATGATGTTTCGCTGAATCTGGTTAGTTCCTTCGTATATTTGCGTGATTTTTGCGTCGCGCATCATTTTTTCGAGGGGCATTTCGGATGTATATGCTTCTCCGCCGACGATTTCCAGTGCTTGTGATGATATTTTCATAGCGACATCTGATGCGAACATCTTTGCCATCGCCGATAGATGTGAAACTTCTTTTGCTTTTCCCCTGTCTACGAGTGATGCGACCTGATATACCAATGCTCTTGCGGCGTAAAGTTCGGCATACATATCTGCGATTTTCCATTGAATTCCCTGGTGTGCGAGCAGGTGTTTTCCTTCGTGTTCGTGCGAATATGTGATTTTCAGCAGTTCATCGATTGCGCCCTGGGCGATTCCGAGTGCCTGTGCCGCAACGCCAGGGCGCGATGTGTCGAATGTGCGCATCGCGACGATGAACCCCAATCCTTCTCGTCCGAGCAGGTTTTCTGCGGGAACTTTTACATCGTTGAATATCAATTCTTTTGTGACGCTTCCGCGGATTCCCATTTTGTCCTCTTTTCTGCCGAACTCAAAACCTTCCGTTCCCTTTTCGACGATGAACATTGATGCGCCGCGAGCACCTTTTTCTTGTGCGGTGAGAGCGAGGACTGTATAGATGTCCGCTTCGCCGCCGTTTGTGATGAAGATTTTCGTGCCGTTCAGATAGTAGAAGTCGCCATCTTTTCGCGCCGTCGTTTTGATTGCCCCTGCGTCGGAACCTGCATCCGCTTCGGTGAGAGCGAATGCGGCGAGTTTTTCTCCGCGAGCAATTGGAGATAGGAATTTTTGTTTTTGTTCTGCGTTTCCGAAGAGTATAATCGGGAATGCGCCGAGTCCTGTTCCTGCGTATGCCAGAGCGATGCCGCCGCATATTCGAGAGAGTTCCTCTGTGACAAGGCACATATTTGTGATGCCGTTTCCTTCGCGCACAATTCCGCCGTTTTCTTCGGGGATGAACACCTTAAAAAGTCCCGCTTCCGCCAGTGCCTCGACCACTTCCCACGGAAAACCGCCTTCTTTATCGTATTTTTTTCGAATTGGCAGAATTTTTTCGACGGCGATTTTTCTTGCCTTTTCCGCCATTTCCTGTTGTTCTGCGGTCAAATGATAGTGCATATCAATATCCTCCTGACCTGAATTTTTTCATAAATTATTGTCCATCCTGACGATTTTGTTGCCAATAAGATTTTTCTGCGATTCCAGTTCTTTTTCCACATTATCGGGCAATTCATTAAAAAAGTCGATATCAGTGACGAATTCGATGCTGTCGATTGAGACGGCGAAAGAATCGAGCGGCAAATCAGAGTCTTTGTTTGGAATGATGAAGGAATATGCAAATACATTGCCGTCTGCTGTATCGATGACGATTTTATAAAATGCGTCGGGAACGGGAATTTTATTATCGCCAATTGTTTCGTATTCATCGCTGTAAAACACAGGACCATCCACTATCCAGCAGTCGCCATCCTCTTCGACATAATCTCGTATTTTTTCCTCGAGAATGTTCCATATTCCACGATTGAATTCGGGTTTTTGCGGCGCGACATTGGATAGCAGGCAAGCTTCTCTTTCGCATTCTCCCGAGCGTCCTCGCATATCCGCCTGCATAGCGAGGTGTCCTCTGTCGTATCCTGATTTGTAATAGTCGTCCAGTGTGGCGTATGTGCCCTGTGGAAGAGAAGTGTCTTCGCTCCAGTGCCGTCCCGTAAGTTGTCGGGATTTCACCCATTCCTGACGGGAATAATAGGAAACCCAGACGGCGAGTTTCAATTTATAACTGTATCCGAGCGAATATCCAATTCTGTTAATCACAGTATCGGCGTCGGATTCAGGTATTCCCCAAAAAATGTTTTCGATGCC
This sequence comes from bacterium, assembly GCA_021161555.1. Taxonomy (GTDB): domain Bacteria; phylum UBP14; class UBA6098; order B30-G16; family B30-G16; genus JAGHAI01. The sequence goes on along the minus strand of JAGHAI010000087.1, from coordinate 12,896 downwards.
GTCGGTATCTTTTGCGCCGCTCCCCAGATGGATTAAGTTTACCCTGCGGATGTATGAAGGCTGAAAGCATCCCCAGAATGTAATTGTCGCGATGACAACTGTAAAAATTGCCAGAAAATATTTTTTGCTTTCGGGCATCGAAATTTATCCTTCGAGATATGCCTGTTCAATCAGTTCGCCGGAATCGACGATGTATGAACTTGGGCATCCCACCACATCGCAGAAGGCGATTCCGTTTGCTATATCGAAATTCCTGGCGAGAGACAGCACTCTGATTTCGCCCTGTTCACAGTTTTCGCATTTCGTTAGAACGGGAATTTCCGCTCCGCATTCGGGACAGAAAAGTTTCAGTTTCTCGCCGTCGATTAGTTTTATGCCGAGTGAGATTCTCGAATGGTCGCCGAAAATGGGTGAAAGCACAATTTCACCTTTTTCGCCGTTTGGTTTCTCCGCACCGATGCGAATACCGGCATATCCGCAAAAACTGGCATAATCCCACATTAAATCGTGTCCATTTGGGCAATATGCGCTTTTGACAACTATCACCTTATTCTCCGCTTCTTTCTTTTCTCTTCTTTCTCTTCGCAATTCTCTCGGGTCGGGGATTACAAGAAACCCGCGTTCATCGAATCTGTTTGCCATATAGCATCCTCCGTCTATTGATTGTCCTTGTTTCCGTAATATGCTGTCATAAATGGTCTCAGCATTTCGAGCGGTATTGGAAAGACAGTGGTCGAGTTGTTTTCAGCGGCGATTACATTCAATGTCTGCAGGTAGCGCAGTTGCAATGCTGCAGGATATTTGCTCATAATTTCTGCCGCCTGTGTCAGTTTTTCTGCCGCCTGATATTCCCCCTGTGCAGAGATAATTTTCGCTCGTCTCTCTCGCTCCGCTTCTGCCTGAGCAGCCATAGCGCGCTTCATCTCCTCGGGAAGGTCAACATGCTTTATTTCCACCATAGATACTTTTATCCCCCAGGGGTCTGTTTCCCTATCTATGATTTCCTGCAATCTATGATTGATTTCTTCGCGGGACGATAGAAGGTCGTCGAGTTCGACTTCGCCGAGAACGGAGCGAAGAGTAGTCTGCGCCAGTTGGCTTGTTGCGTATAGATAATTTTCCACTTCGAGAACGGCTTTTACGGGGTCGAGGACGCGGAAATATACAACAGCATTGACCTGAACTGATACATTGTCCTTCGTGATTATGTCCTGAGGCGGCACATCGTGAACGACTGTTCGCAGGCTCACGCGCACCATCTTGTCGATGATGGGAATGAGAATAATTAGCCCGGGACCTTTCGCACCGATTATTCTGCCGAGTCTGAAAATTACCCCGCGCTCATATTCACGAAGCACCCTGAGCATACTTGCGAGAATAATGAAAATAACAATTATAAGAATTCCTGCTCCACCCATAGTTCCTCCTTATTGGTGTTGTCTACATAATAAATGCCAAACTACATTATGTTTGCCGAGAAAATTTCTGTGCTTGAGGATTACATACATTAAAATGAATACAACTTCCAATATAAAGGTTAGATGGCAGAACAAAAGGAAAATTTAGGTTGTTTTGATTAAAAAACAGCGGTACGGGGAATCGAACCCCGGTCTGATGACTGAGAATCACCTGTCCTGACCCCTAGACGATACCGCCGTTTTGGAAAAATTATTTTTATCCCGATATTTGTCAAGAAGTTTGTATCTGCTTCAGTCTTCTGGTGCTGGCGGGATAAATTTTTCATTCATCAGGAATTGGATGACATTTCTGGCGTTTGAAATTTTTTCTTCCGCCATTTTGAGCAGTTCGTCTCGGGTTCGCGTGATTTGTGCAACTCCCTGCTCGACTGCCTTCATTCCCACAGCAGCGGCTTCGCGGGGGAAAACTTCCCATTCTTCCATAGTGGGAATGATGTAGTCTTCGTGAATACCATTGTCTTCAGCTACTTTTGCAAGTTCCCTTGCTGCGGCGAGGCACATCTCATCGGTGATAGTTTTTGCCCGCACATCGAGAGTGCCGCGGAATATGCCGGGGAATCCGAGCGAATTGTTTACCTGATTGGGAAAGTCGGAGCGTCCCGTGGCGACGATTGTGGCTCCCGCTTCCTTTGCATCCCAGGGATATATTTCGGGAACGGGATTCGCACAGGCAAAGACGATTGCCTTGGATGCCATAAGTTTTACCCATTCAGGCAATATCACTCCGGGACCAGGTTTTGAGAGGGCAATCAGGACATCTGCGTCCTTCATCGCTTCGGGAATGCCGCCTCTAACTTTTTCGGGGTTTGTCATCTGGGCAAGTTCCCATTTTTCCTTGAATTTTGTGGCAAGAATTTCCGCATCTTCGCGTTCGGTGTGGAGTGTTCCCTTTGAATCGCACATTATGACATTCTTAGGGTTGACGCCCGCAAGGAACAATTGGTGCGCAATTCTCACATTCGACGCACCGACGCCGACCATAGCAACTTTTACATCTTCCAGTTTTTTGTTTACAACTTTTACCGCATTTATGAGTCCGGCAACTGTGACTGCCGCTGTTCCCTGTTGGTCGTCGTGCCACACGGGAATGTGTGCCTTTTTACGCAGTTCTTCCAGAATGTAGAAACATTTTGGCTGGGATAGGTCTTCGAGGTTTACTCCGCCGAAAGTCGGCTGTAATTTAAGCACGAAATCTATAATTTCGTCGGGGTCTTTCGTATCCACCATTATCGGGAAGGCATCTACGCCGCCGAGATATTTGAAAAGCAACGCTTTTCCTTCCATCACGGGAAGACCGGCTTCGGGTCCAATGTCTCCAAGTCCAAGAACACGGGTGCCGTCGGAGACGACAGCGACGAAGTTCCCCTTGTTGGTGTGCTCATAAACGGATAGTGGGTCGTCCTTTATTGCCAGGCACGGCTTGGCAACTCCAGGGGTGTACCAGATTGCAAAATCATCCATATTGCGCACCACGCATTTGGATGTAATCTGGATTTTGCCCTGATAAAATGGATGTAATTTCATCGCATCCTTGCCCGGTTTTTCGGATTTTGCGATGAGTTGTTCGCGGGAAATCTTTTCGTCAGACATAACTGCCTCCTATAAAGTTTATGAGTGTTCAAACATATCTAAAAAAATGGATAGGTCAAGTTATTTGTGATAATTTTAACATATTTAACAAAAGTTTTTTACTTTAATAATTTTATGAAAAAATACTTGCGAAATTTTTTTTTAGTTTTAATTTTTACAGAATATTTAAGATAAATTCAAATCGAAAGAGGTTTTTATGGCAAAGGAAAAACTTTACGAAATGGTAGTAATTTTCGATGCTCAGGGCGATGAAGCCGACATTCGTCGTGAGATTGACCTTGTGAGTTCACTGGTTGAAAAGCGAAGTTCGGAGTTTATTGGAAAAGCGGATTGGGGATTGAGAAACTTCGCATATCCGATTAAAAAGCGCACATCGGGACAATATGTGTATTATCTATTCCGCGCGGGGATTGAAGTGCCTGCTTTGTTATCATCTGCCCTGAAAATGGACGAGAAGGTTTTGCGCTATCTTATCATCAGGGCAAAGAGCAATGCAAAGCAGTATCTTGAAGATATTCAGAATAAAGCACAGCCAGAGGCGGTGCAGGAATCTGTAGAAGAAGATAAAGCCATTGCAGAAAGCGAAAAGATTGAGGAAACATCTACGGCAGTGGAAGAAGCGGAAAGCGCCACAGAAGTGACCGAAACACCGTCCGATGATAATGTGAACGAGGAAGGTGCTTCTGCGCAGGAAGATTCCGAAGAGGCTGGCGATGCAGAAGGCACTGCCGATGAAGAAAAAGATTCTAATGATTAAAAACATTATAAAGGAAGGTTTTTATGGCATCGAAGAGAAATCAGAAGAAAAATAAACGAAAGGACCATCGCAGGCACAAACCCTGTCCGTTTTGCACAAATCCTTCGCTTGAAATTGATTATAAGAATTTCGATTTGTTGAGGAGATTTGTCAGCGAACGGGGGAAGATTGTTGCGCGCAGAAATTCCGGTGTTTGTGCGAAACATCAGAGAAGATTGGCAAAGGAAATCAAGCGTGCGCGCTTTCTGGCGCTCATACCCTATGTCGTGTATATATATAGATGAGGTGAAAAATGAAGGTGATTTTAACTCAATCGCATTTCAAACTTGGCAGCGCAGGAGATGTGATTACCGTCAAGGATGGATATGCCCGAAATTATCTTATTCCACGAAAGTTTGCAATTCCCGCCACGCCAGGGAATATGAAGCAGGTCGAACAGATAAGACGCAGGCAGATGACAATTGAACAGAAGCGCAAGGAAAAGATGCAAATTCTTGCGGAAAAATTGTCCCGAGTGTCTGTGGACCTCGTAGTCGAAGTGGATGAAGAGGATAAACTCTTCGGCACCGTCACAACCGGACAAATCGCTGATGCGCTTCAGCGACGGGGATTTGACATCGATAGAAAGCAAATTATCATCGACGAACCTATCGACAGCCTCGGTGTGTATAATGTGAAAATCGACCTGCATCCTGAAGTGGAATGTGCTGTGAGAGTATGGATTTTGAAGCACGAACATTGATTTTTTCCACAGAAAAATTTCTATCGGAGAACTAATTAAATGTGGGGATTATTCTGGAGACTTTATGCTGCGCATCTTTTCGCCGATTTCCCTCTGCAGACGCCTGCTATACTTTCACAGAAAAATAGGTTCAAGGGAATTTTTATCCACGCTGTTCTTGTCCTTGTGACTTCGGCAATAGTGATTGTTCAGGGGGCGGTATTCAGACCTGTGCTTTTCGCTATGCTTTTGATTTTGTTTGTTCTTCACTTTGCAATAGATTGGACAAAATCTCTCACAGGTCAGGTTTCCGCCAGAACGGGATTGTTGCTGTTCTTCGCCGACCAGATTGCTCATTTAGGAGTAATACTGCTGCTGGCAACCGTCTTCGGCTGGCAATATTTTTATGGACCAGTGTCGCCATTCATAAGGCTTTCTCTTGCAATTTTTGCTATCTGGGTGGCGCCTGTGATAATATACATCACAGGGCGAGCGATAAAAAATAATGAAGAGGTCGGCATATATGTGGAAAGATTTTCTAAATTCGCAAAAGTAGAAAGAGCGCTCCTCTTTATAGGTTTGTCCTTCAGAAGTTTGCCGATAGTGATTATATGCGTTATCGCCGCGGTTCTAATAAGGGCGCTGTTGCTTTTGAACGAAGAAAATGTCCCCGTGCCTGTGTGGGAGTGGATTTTTGTTATACTGTCCGCTCTGGCGGGAAGATTGGTAGAATATGGCACAATTATATAGACTGCCAGAAGATTCTTTTATTTGTGATGTTTCGTATGAACTCTCCCGTTGATTGTCTGCTTCTGTGATTGGTTGGTGCTTTCCCGACTGCCGTTCTTGAAAAGAGAATTTTTTTCAGAGATAATTAAGATATTTTAAGATTAAAAAAATAGGGGCGAGTTCAAAACTCACCCCTATCGTTTCAGCGTAATGTGACCTGTTTACTTTGTAAACAGTATCTTCTGCGATGTGGAATATCCGTTCCAGTTCAGTTTGACGAAGTATATTCCGCTTGGGACATCTTCGGCGCTCCAGACGGATACATAATTTCCGCGGTTCAGTTTTCCATCGAACAGTGTTGCAACTGTGTGTCCGGAGATGTCAACGATTTCGAGTTTCGCATTACCAGAAGCGGGGATGTAGAACTCTATTGATGTCGATGTGTTGAACGGATTTGGCTTTGCGCCGCGGAGAACCATCTGTTCAGGCGTCTTCGTCCATTCTGCAATTCCGGTATATCTCTGCAGATATATATCGTGCGAATTTGTATCTGGAAGCACAACAGTCTCCCAGTCGCCCTGAATTGTATATAGGGGTCTGTCCGCCATCAGTTTATATGTTCCATCGGGAACATTGTCGATTTCATAGTTCCCTTCGAAGTCTGAAAATTCGCAATACAGCGGTTCTTCCGTTGCAATGTCGCAAAGGCATACGAGAACACCTCTCATAGGTTCTTCGTCGATGGTGAATTCACGATAGACTGTTCCATAGATTGAACTTCCGCCTGAATCTGTCGCTTCAGGTGCGAGGGTGAACTCGAGGTCGGAAATGTCGCCTGTAATAATCATACTATCGCTCACATCCCAGTTCCATCTTCCAGTGTGCGATGACTGTTTATATCCGTCTGCGAAGGCTCGAACATAATAGTTCTTTCCTGTTGCAACGGGAATGGAGAATGCACCGAGGCTGTCTGTAATGCCGGAGGAAATCCCGAGTTCTTCCCCTTCATCTCCAGTTGCAATGAACACCACCACAGCGCCTCTTATTGGTTCGCTGGATTCATCCTGAACAGTTCCTGCCACACGGAACAGCGATGTTGCCGGGGAGGAGAATTCGAAATTAGCCCAGAAAGTATCGCCCATTTCGGGTGGAATCATTATCGGGTCTGCGTCAAATGGATATGGATGTCCTTCCCAGAATATTGGCGGGTTGGTGAAAGTCGGGTCGAAGGCAGCGGCAATCCAGGTGCCGTGCGATACTTCTATACAATATCTGCCATCTGCGTCAGTCACTGCATGCTCGACGAAAGGCAGTCCAAATATGTGGAACGCAGCAACGATGTATCCTTCCAGAGGCAGTCCCGAAGAGGTATCGATTACCTGCCCGGCTATATAGTATGGATGAGGCGGAAGAACCGTGAAATTGCAGCAGAATACTGCGCTGTTCGGGGTGCAGTAGTCAGGGCTATCCGTTGCCATTCCGCAGACTTCAACTTCGCCGTCGAGAGAAAGCCCAGCAGCCACAGGGTCAATTATCAAGGTGCTCATTCCTGTGTCCCAATATACACCGGGCGAATCCGCTGTGAATACTATAGCATTCACCGTGACGACGATGCTCGATTCATCGATTCCAGAAAGCATATCGCCGAAGTAAACGGAGATATAATCGGGTATGCTCGACAGGGTATCATCGCAGTCGGGATATTCAAGTTCGATTATCGGTTCAGAGAGGTCTATTACGAAATATCCTGCCGCAGAACCAATACTGTAATAAACGATGTCGCCGTCTTCCCAGGAGGTGGATGGGGAGAATATCAAAGTATCGCCAATCACTGTCACTTCTGAACTTGATAGGTCATATTCCTCATCTCCGACTGTGAACGAGAAGTCATCGGGCACTGATGCGATTCCATCGACAAACAGGGCTACTATGTTCTGGTCGTCGCAGGCGGAGAAGGCGCCATCGAAAGGTTCAATTATTTCAACTGAAACGAGTGTATCGGGAATTATAGCATAGAAGTTCCAGCAGGTATCGACGGCGTTCCCGGCGAAGTCATAAGCCCACAGGCAGACTTCGTGTTCACCTTCTGTCAGGAAATCAGTTGTCAGTGAAACCGCCCAGCCGTAGCAGTCGATTGGAAACATAGTGATATCCGATGTCACATCCACACCGTCGAGGGTCAGGACGATAGAAGCGCTGTCCACTCCTGTGGCGAATTCTGTGCCTTCACATATATCGCAGATACTGGCAGAAATCACGAAAGGCGGAACAACTTCACTTCCCGGAAGAGGTGTTATTCCCGATATGCACGGGGACCAGATGTCCACAAGCGATTCTTCTTCTGTGGTGAAGTGCACGCAGTAGGTTTCCATCACATTTCCAGCGTTGTCGGAAGCGTCGATGCACATAGTATATTCGGTTTCATAGTCAAAGCGGAACGAAGTATCGAGCCAGGCGCTGAGCATACATTCGCTCGCAGTCCAGTTCATCTCCGAAAGTGGATATTCCATCGTGTCAGTTTCTGTGATGAGCCTCATTACAACGCTTTCTGTATCGATGCCCGTGCAGATTGGACATTCTTCACTTCCGTGCGGGTCGAACAAGTCGAAACCGACAAATTCATCCACAGGGACACCATCTCTGCCATCGTAAATGCTAATCCAATCTACCGTCGGCGGACACGTATCTTCAACCTCGCCGCATACATCCCAGCTGAAGCAGGCAGGAGGATACAGGTCATTTCCTGCATAGTCGGAAGCATCAACGCAAATCATTATTTCGCTGCCAGGCTCAAGCCCAGAGTAGAACCAGTATATCCTGTATCCAGTGTAGAAACTATAAAGATAGCATTCATCGGTGATGTCATACACTGAATCTTCAATATACAGGTTCACGACAATCGAGGAACTATCAACGCCAGTTGGAACCGGACATTCTATGCTATCGTATATGTCATACACATCTATTATTATGGAGCCGGTATCAGCTGGAATACAAATCAGTGTGTCAGGATATTCCAGTTCAGCCATAGGGGAACACACATCTTCAACTCCACCGCAGGTGCGCCAGTCATAACATTCCGTCATAGAATTTCCAGCAAGGTCGGAAGCAGAAACACAAAGCACAATAGTTTCACCTTCCGGCAGCGCCATTCCAGTATGACTCCAGGAAACGCCGATATAATCGCCTTCTGTGGCGAAATCACACTCTCCGGTAATATTCAATGTGTCAGAACCAATAAATGCAGTCACAGTTATGGACAGCAAATCTACGCCAGAAGCAATAGGACAAATATCGCTGTAAGGGTCTGTAATCACAAAGCCAAGCGGTGAATCTGTCGGCAGGCAGGTGTCGGCATCCGGGAACCAGGATACTATTTCAGGCGGGCAGTAGTCAACGGTATCGGGTATATCACCGGTGAAGAATGTCACGCAGTCATATCCTGTATTTCCTGCGAGGTCAGTTATTTCGGCGCATAACACATAGCACTCATTCGGGCTCAAATCAAGTATATTGAACGAACCGATTGCCGTGCCATAGTCCCAGCCCAGATATGTGTAATATCCATCTATTTCAGAAAATTCCGAATCGTCGCAGGTGCTAATCCATATACGGAGGGATGCAGTGTCGAGCCCACTTCCAGGGCAGCCGAATTCACTTATGTTCAGAGTAAACGAACTGTCCATATATGTATCGTGGCTTGACCACCACATATCATAGGCGAAGAATAATGTTTCCCCTTCGCCGGGTGAATACCAGGAAAGTTCAGGTGGACAGGTATCTCCAACAGCAGTATCGCAGACGAAGAATGTTATACAGTCGCCGAAATCATTTCCGGCAATGTCCGTTCCGGAAACACATAAAGTTGCCCCGGTACCAGGCGTCAGCATATAGTATGCATCGTCGAGAGCGACATCGACCCCACAGTCGCCAAAACTTTCCACAATAAGCCCACCGCCGTAGAACATACCATAAGTTAAGCCATCGTTGTATAGGTGAACTTCAAGGCTTGAACGGTCTATGCCACTACATACAGGGCAATCTCCACTGCCAGCCGGGTCAATAATTCTGAACCATATATCCGCAGACGGAGGACAGAGCGTGTCAAATTCGCCGGGATGCCATTCGACAACTGAAGGCGAACATTCATCAACGGTATCGGGTATATCACCGGTGAAGAATGCCACGCAGTCATATCCTGTATTTCCTGCGAGGTCAGTTATTTCGGCGCATAACACATAGCATTCTCCTGGTGCAAGGTCAATCAGCGAAAATGACCCGTAGGCATATCCATAATCCCACCCGAAGTGAGCGAAATATCCATATACTTCGGTTGAAAAAGTATCGTCGCAATTTCTTATCCAGATATGAAGCGAAGCGGTATCAAGCCCTGTTCCAGGACAGCCAAATTCGTAGAAGTTCAACCCAAATGCAGTATCGCCAATTGAGGAGAACCATTGTCCATCTTCCCAGATGAGGGTTTCAAGTGATTCTGGTGATTCCCATGTTAGTTCAGGTGGACAGGTATCTCCAACAGCAGTATCGCAGACGAAGAATGTTATACAGTCGCCGAAATCATTCCCGGCAATATCCGTTCCGGAAACGCAGAGTGTTGCTCCAGTGCCAGGTGTAAGCATATAGTAAGCATCGTCAAGTCCTACATAAAGTCCGCAGTGGTCAAAATCATCGAGAATCAGCCCGCCGCCGTCAAATAAGACATAGGTCGAGTCATTGTTGTAAAGGTGCACTTCAAGGCTGGAGTGGTCAATTCCCGTGCAAACCGGACATTCCACAGAATCGTATGGGTCAACGATGTTGAACCATATATTTTCGTGGGGGTCCCAGCAAGATGTATCAAATTCGCTTGGATGCCACTCTGATACATACGGAGCACATACATCAACAGTTTCTTCTCCGCAGGTTGTCCATTCATTACATTCTTCCATAACATTTCCAGCATAATCCACAACGCGCAGACACAGGGTAACTACGCTGCTATAAGGTAAAGGAGATGCGCCAGTTCTATTCCAGCTAATATTATAGCATTCTCCTGAAAGTTCAATTGCACATTCGGAAGTTATATCTTCATAAGTTCCACCAGCCACAGAAACTGTCACAGTAATGGAATCAGGATTTATTGTTGAATATGGACATTCCATATTTTCGCACACATAAGCGCCAAGCATTGCATCGACAGGAATGCAGGAATCGTTTGGCGGGAACCAATGGTCAACAAAAGGTGGACAGCTATCTTCCGGTGCTTCGCCTTCGACATCGAATTCTATACATTCGTGAGACCAATTATCCGCATAATCTGCAAAATCGAGGCAAACAACAATATGAGCGCCCGACGGCAGTGGAACGCTATCATGGCACCAATAAACTTCATTATAGTATGTGATGATTTCGTGGGTAACATCCAGAGTATCGCCGTTGATTATCGCAATCATATGATAAGACGATGTATCGACCCCTGAATAGACGCATCCAGGACCAGACGGGTCAACAAGATAGGCTGCCCTGACGCATGCCATCGGGTCGACGCCAGTGTCCCCATCGAAGGGCTCCCAATATGTTACATAAGGCGGACAGGTATCTTCAAGTTCGGGTTCGGTGTAGAAGTTTACGCAATCTCCACCATGATTGCCGAAGTTGTCATTTATTTCGACGCACAATTCATAACAGAACCCCGGTTCTAACCCAAGTGAATTTAGGGAACCATTCACATTTCCATAGCTTAAGTCATATCCCCAATATGTAGTATAATCGAGAATTACAATCCAGGATGTGTCATCACACATTCTTATGCTGACTTCGAGAGTTGTCGTGTCAAGTCCTGTTCCGGGGCAGGAGAATTCTTCAAAGTAAGCTGCCCAGGTTGAGTCGGGGTATGTGCCGGGGCGCCACCAACCGCCATCGTAAAATAGCGTCTCCGCTGGTAGTGGCGAGTTTATATTCACCACAGGCGGACAGGTATCTGCCGGAGGACAGACAAAGAAATTTATATCATCAAAAATCGAATGTCCTGCGTAGTCATAGGCGTGCACCTGCAAATTTGCCCAGGTGCCAGGTTCCAAATTATAGTAGGCATTGTCAAGGAAGAAACGAGATGAACAGGAATCTAGATCATCTCTAATCAGTCCTTCACCGATAAATAAATTATAGACTGAATCACCGTTTGTCAACTCTGCTTCAACATAGTTTATTCCGGAACATTCGCAAATTTCTGTGTTTGGGTCGATAATAGTAAACCATATATCTGCCGTTGGAGGACAGAGAGTTTCTTCTTCTGAAGGGTGCCATTCGGAAACATAGGGAGGGCAGGTATCGGGTGGGGGAGGGGTATAGAATTCAGTGCAGTCGTATGCAGTATTGCCGTTGTTATCCGAAATTTCCGCGCATAAAGTATAGCACTGTCCCAATTCAAGCCCCAGCGAATTCATAGAACCTGACGCATCACCGTAATCCCATCCCATAAGGTTTGCATAACCAGGTGGGATTTCATCGAGGGAAGTGCCACAAAGACCAAAATATATGTGCAGAGATGTGGTATCTATTCCCGTTGCAGGACAACCGTATTCGGTGAATTGCACATACCAGCTGGTATCGGCATACCCAAATGAATCGTGTGCCCACCAGAATGGACCATCGGGGAATACAGTATCTCCATTGAAAGGCTTTATCCAGCTTATCACCGGGGGACAGGTATCTTCAGGCTCACAGGTGAACCAGGAATGACATTGCGTATCCATATGATTTCCAGCACTGTCATCGACCGAAACGCACATCGTTATTTCCTCGTTGTACGGGAAATTCCCCCCTGTATGATTCCAGTGAATGTCGAGGCAGTGCATTCCGCCAGAGCTAAAAGTGCACTGCGAAGTTACATTAGATGGTGCTCCTGTGCCAATCTGGAGGGTTACATAGGCAGTGGCAGCATTAACTCCAGACACCGTTTCGCAATCGATTGAGTTATCACAGACAACAAGATGGATGTCGGAATTTATGGCAATGCAGTGAGTATCAAGGGGTTCCCACGCTACCAATTGCGGTGGACAATCGTCTATTGGAGGCTGCGTGTAGAAAGTTATGCAGCTTTCTCCCAGATTGTCCATATTATCGTAAATTGAGGAGCAGAACTGATAACATTTTCCAAATTCCAGCCCCAGGGAATTGAGCGAACCATAGACAGAGCCATATTCAAAACCGAAAGTGGAATTGTAATTATTGATGAAGTTCCAGGAAGTTCCTCCGCATTCACGAATTTTTACGACAATTGTGGTAGTATCCAATCCACTGCTTGGTGAATAATCATAATAATTAACAGAATAAGTTGATTCCGGATAGGCAGCTCCGCAAAACCAACCGCCGTCAAAATACAATGTTTCGCCATCAGCAGGCCTGATAATATTCACATTTGGAGCAATAGAATCGGCCTGAGCATAGGCAAATCCCATTGTGGCAAAAATCACCAGAAACAAAAACCACCCCGTGTGCCTTTTCATCATACACCTCCTTCTTTACTTTTCAGTTTTCAAGTAAAATTCGTAAAATTTAATAGATAAATTACAATAAAAAAAAGTAATGTCAAACCTTTTATTTTACCTATAATAAAAACACT
>JAGHAI010000141.1 GCA_021161555.1 bacterium | reverse complement strand
ATATATAAGTAAGAATATAATATGGAGGTGATAAAATGAACGACAAGACAAAAATTGTTGGTAAAGATGCACTGGGCAGACCGGTGAAAGATCTAAGCAGTATCTCGTGGTGGGGTATAGATAGGAAACAGATTGATTGGTATCCTAAAATGGATTACGATAAATGTGCTCACTGCGGAATATGTTTTATTAGCTGCGGAAGAAGGGTTTTCGATTGGGATAAAAAAGAGGACAAACCACTTGTAGCATACCCATATAATTGTATGGTTGCATGCCAAACCTGCGCTAATTTGTGTCCCTGTGGAGCTATTGAATTTCCTGAAACAGATAGCATTAAGAAGTTATTGAACAAAGCTAAAGTGATTAAAAAGGCATTTGAAATTTTGGAACCTATTCAAGAGGAAGAAAAAATAGATGAAGATAGCACACAGATAGAACCTGAAGTGTAGGTAATACAAATGTCGCTCGCCAACGCTTGCTCTGGTGCTATCGCACTCGGGCAACCGGTGGATATGTGGTTCACTTACGCTTGCCCCAATTTACCTGCGGCAAACTTCACATATCCCCAAAACATTATAATGAAATGGTAAAAAAAACAATCTTCATAAATACCAAAAAATTCTCAGCCCCAAAACTTTCTGCTTTTCATAGTAGATGTCGAATTTCTTGAGCTTTCGGAACTTTCCCATCGAGACACTGCCCGAATTTTGAATGAGCTGTCAACTAAGGGAGGTTATCTCCCAAATTAAACAAAATAAGTTGTAAGTCTTAAAATAAAATCAGGGGAACCCCTTTTCATTGCAAAAGGTTTTCCCCTGACGATTCAATATCGATACATTTTAGCCCAGGAACGGATAGCGGTAATTTTTCGGCGGCGTGAATGTTTCCTTGATTGTCCGCGTCGATACCCATCGCATAAGATTTGCCTTGCTTCCAGCTTTGTCATTTGTCCCCGATGCACGAGAACCACCGAATGGCTGCTGACCGACCACCGCGCCCGTTGGCTTGTCGTTTATATAGAAATTGCCTGCCGCATTTCTCAACGCAATAATAGCCTTGTTTATCGCATATCTATCCCGCGCAAAAATAGAACCTGTCAGTGCGTAAGGGCTCGTATTATCGCACAGTTCGAGCGTTTCCTCATATTTGTTCGGGTCATATACATAAACAGTCAGAACAGGACCAAAAATTTCTTCCTCCATCGTTTTGAAGTGCGGGTTTCTGGTGAGAATAATCGTCGGTTCGATGAAGTATCCCTCTGAATCGTCATAATTTCCGCCCGCAATTATTTCAGCCTCATCCGACTCCTTTGCGAATTCGATATATTCCACGATGCTGTTAAACGCCGCCCTGTCTATAACTGCGTTGATGAAGTTGGAAAAATCTTCAACCGTTCCCATCTTCATCGTGTCCATTTCGGCGAACATTTTCTCGCGTATTTCGTCCCATCGATTTTCGGGGATGTATGTTCTACTTGCGGCGGAACACTTCTGCCCCTGATATTCAAATGCCCCGCGAAGCAGCGCGGTAATAACTTCATCGGTATCCGCAGATTCGTGAACGAAGATGAAATCCTTCCCGCCTGTCTCGCCGACAATGCGCGGATATGTCTTATAATTATGAATATTTTCGCCGACAGTGCGCCACATATCCTGGAAAACTGCTGTGCTTCCGGTGAAGTGAATCCCCGCGAGATTGGGGTCCTTCATCACATTCGGACCGACTTTGCTTCCCGCTCCGGGTATGAAATTTATCACTCCATCGGGAAGTCCCGCTTCCTGCCACATTTTCATAAGAAAATATGCGCTATATACAGCGCTGGATGCTGGCTTCCACAGAACAACATTTCCCATCATCGCGGGTGAAGTGGGCAGATTGCCCGCTATGCTCGTAAAATTAAACGGCGTCACTGCAAAGACGAATCCTTCAAGCGGGCGATATTCAACATAGTTCCACACTCCCTTTGTGCTGTCGGGCTGTTCTTCATATATCTGCATAGCATAGTATGGATTGAACCTGTAAAAATCTATAAGTTCGCAGGCGCTGTCGATTTCCGCCTGAAACGGATTTTTGCTCTGCCCGAGCATCGTTGCTGCGTTCAGTTTATATCGCCAGGGACCTGCGAGAAGTTCTGCCGCCTTCAGAAAAATCGAAAGGCGAGCTTCCCAGGGCATTTCAGCCCACTCCTTCCGCGCTTCGAGTGCCGCTTCTATTGCCATCTTTATTTCTTTTTCGCCGGCTTTGTGATATTTTGCGAGAAGATGGCTATGCTCGTGAGGCGGACGACATTCCCCCATATCGCCTGTTCGTATTTCCTTCCCGCCGATAATCAGGGGAATTTCAATTTCCGTGCTCTTCAAATCGGCAATTGCATCTTTGAGCATTTTGGTTTCCTTATCGCCAGGGGCATAAGGAAATACAGGTTCATTGCTCGGCTTGCGGACATTCAATTTTGCGTTGAACATACCATCCCTCCTTAATATTTTAATATTCTCGGTGACTTATTATAAAAAATTTACGAAAAAATCGCAAAAAACAAAACCAAATTTAAAGGGTGGGTAGCAAAATTGTGGGATAAACATTTACTTGCATAATTTTTTTTGCAAAATATCTTTTCGGGCAATATGTTAATCGAGCAGGATGAATTATGCCGCCTCATCACGGTTTCATAGCAGACGAAGACCTTTCGGGGAAAAAATTTTACGATGCCCGACTTGTAAAGCGCCTTATGGCTTTTGCAAAACCCTATATGTTGCTGATGGTCATCGCATTTTTCCTCCTTCTCGCAGCATCATTGATAGAAATATATCTTCCCTATCTTTCAAAACGCGCTATCGATGATTTCATCGTGGCAAACCATCAAATGCTCGTGTTTTCCGAAAAAGACAGCACGGATAAAATACATTATATCGAACGATATGGCTCTGCCCTGTTCTATGCAGGCAAAGATTCTTTTATAATAGACGGCTCAATCCTCGACCCTGCCGATATGAAACGGGGAATGGCGCAAAAAATTGTCCTTCCTAAAAAATTCCTGCCGATTTTCATTTCGGATTATCCACCATCTATGGTAAACGAGGTGAAAAATATCCTTCGGCGGCACGGAGAATTCGTGATAGAAGTCGGCAGTGCCGCAGGAGATACAATTCTAACCCATAAAGCACTTAAACTCCCCTTTTCAAAGAAAAACAAACTTCGCAAACCCGACTATGTAATAGAGAACGAAAACCTCGCACATTTTTCACAGAAGGAACTGAAGATTTTGCGCGGCGGACAACTAAACGGGCTGGCAAAAATCGCCCTTTTATATTTCATCCTGCTTGCCATATCGTTTCTCGTCAATTTTGGACAGGTATATACTCTTTTCACAGTATCACAGAAGGCGATGCACGACATAAGAATAAAATTATTTTCGCACCTGCAGAAATTATCGCTCCGTTTCTTCGACAAAAATCCTGTGGGACGGCTCGTGACGCGTTCGACAAATGACATAAACACCGTCGCAGAAATGTTCACTTCCGTCGCTGTTAATCTCTTCAAAGATTTGCTGATGCTCATCGGTATTGGCGCAATAATGGTGTATATGAACTGGCGACTATCGATGATGATTTTCCTGATAACGCCACTCATACTTTTAACTGCGGCATTTTTCAGAAAATATATGCGCGAGGCATATCGCTGGGTGAGAAGGGCGCTTGCGGCGGTCAACGCGAGAATATCCGAAGACCTGTCGGGAATTAGAATAATTCAAGCTTTTCGTCAGGAAGATACCGCACGGGAAAAATTTTCGCTGGTCAACAAAGAATACTACGACGCCACGATGAAAATGCTTCTGGTCAACGCAATTTTCAGACCGATAATGAGTCTGTTTTCAAACTTTGCAATCGCACTAATTATATGGTATGGCGGCGGACAGGTAATTCAGCAGTCTATGTCTCTGGGAATGCTCGTCGTATATCTGTCGTATATACAGATGTTTTTCAGACCGATAATGGCGCTTTCGGAAAAATATAACATAATGCAGGCGGCTATGGCTGCATCGGAACGAATTTTCGGTCTGCTGGATACGGAACCTGAAATCGTCAATGTTGAAAATCCATACAAACCTGCGCCAGAAGACATTCGCGGAAAGGTGGAATTTCGCAATGTATATTTTTCATATAACGAAGGCGAACCTGTTCTCAAAGATGTCTCATTTGTCGTCGAACCGGGGAAGACTGTGGCGCTTGTCGGCGCGACCGGCGCTGGAAAAACAACAATTATATCCCTTCTTTCGAGACTTTACGACATCCAGAGCGGACAAATTCTCATCGACGATGTGGACATTAGAAACTGGGACCTGAAAACGCTGCGGAGAAATATAGGGGTAGTCCTTCAGGATGTATTTTTATTTTCAACGAACATCAGGGAAAATATTCGCCTGAATGCTTCGGATATTTCGGCAAGCGATGTTGAAGCTGCAGCGCGAATTGTTAATGCGGAAGAGTTCATTAAGAATCTTCCAAAGAAATATGACGAACCAGTTGCCGAGCGCGGCGCTACATTGTCAGCGGGGCAAAGACAACTGCTCTCGTTTGCGCGAGCACTCGCGTTTGACCCAAAAATCCTCATCCTCGACGAAGCAACCGCAAACATAGACACACACACGGAAAGACTCATTCAGGATGCGATAGAAAAATTGCTAAAAGGAAGAACATCGATTGTCGTAGCGCACAGACTTTCCACAATCAGAAACGCTGACGAAATACTCGTTATGCACAGAGGGAAAATCATCGAACGGGGAACCCATAGCCAGTTAATCAAAATGCAGGGTTATTATTCAAAACTCTATGAACTTCAGTTCAAACACATAGACGAAAATTTTAAACGCAACACACGGAAATGAAAATCGATATGAAGAAATATTTCACACTGCTGTTTATTATGTTTGTTATGTTTTCGGGTTGCTCGCGCGAAAAGAAAGACCAGGATTACCCAGGAAGTTTTGAGGTGCTGTTCACAGACCCTTACGGTGATGAAGATATTCTGCAACGAGCAATAGAACTTATATCAAGTGCAGAAAAGACAATTGATGTGGAATCGTATGGTTTCGATATAAATGAAATTGCGGATTCTCTTATTGCCGCTCACAACCGCGGGATTTCGGTCAGAATTGTCTGCGAGCGCGACAATTACGAATCCGATACGCATTCCGGCGACCCCTATTGGGATATGCAGAATGCGGGCATTCCAATTGTGCCGGATAACGACAACAGTTCGCTCACGCACGATAAAGTGATGATTATCGACAGCGCAATCGTTTGGACAGGTTCCACGAACTTTACATTTAATGGATACTTTCTGAACAACAATAATGTGCTTATCATCGAATCGGAAGATGTGGCGAAAACATATCTCGAAGACTTTTCACAGATGTTCGCAGGCGATTTCCACACGCAAAAGACATCGGACGGGGCGGAAAAATATCCCGTTGCGGATGGTTCCGTCGAAATATGGTTTTCGCCGGAAGATTCACCCGATGAAATGCTCATTCAAAACATTCAAAATGCAGAACAAAGCATATACTTCTGTATTTTTGCCTTCACGCTGGCTGACCTATCGAGCGCGATGATAAACGCCGCTGACAGAGGAATTTCCGTTCACGGAATTTTTGATGAAAGTTCCGCATCGGATTCGAGCGTTACGCAATATTATACTTTGCTTTCAGCGGGAATTGATGTGGAATTAGACCCCTGCCCTTACGCATTTCATCATAAATTCATCGTAATTGACCCGGACGGAGACGACCCGAAAGTAATCACTGGCAGCGGAAATTTCAGTTATTCTGGCACTCACCAGAACGATGAAAATTTTGTCGTGGTTCACAGCAGGTCAATTGCGCAAAAGTATCTTGACGAATTTGAAAGGTGGAAACACTGACTAATTCAGGAAGATATAAAATCAACAACAGGGAATAAAATTTTGGAGGATAATATGAAATACAGAAGCACGACGATACTCGGCATCGTTAGAGATGGCAAATCTGTCATCGCTGGCGACGGACAGGTGACGCTTGGAGATATGGTAATCAAGCCAAATTCGCAAAAAGTGCGCTATCTTGCTGAAAAGAGTGTTCTTGCGGGTTTTGCAGGTGCTGCCGCAGATGGAATGGCGCTTCTTTCGCGCTTTGAAGAGAAACTTGCAGAAAAGAACGACCTCCTTCGCGCCGCTGTGGAACTGGCAAAAGACTGGCGAATGGATAAATACCTGCGCCGCCTCGAAGCAGAAATGATTGTGATGGATATCGAAAGGATACTTTTACTATCGGGCGCCGGCGATGTCATAGAACCCGAAGATGGCATAATTGCAATTGGTTCTGGTGCGGGCTATGCGCTTGCCGCCGCAAGGGCAATGTTGAAGTTCGGGAAAAAATTATCAATTCGTCAAATCGCGGAAAACTCCTTGAAAATAGCGGCGGACATCTGTATATATACCAATCACAACATAACTATCCTCGAATTGTAATTATGAGTGCCACCAGTGCAAAACTATATCGCATCATAGAAACCACGACCCCGATGCAAAATTCTGTGAACTCTGCGGCGGGAAACTTTTTATAGAAGAAGTGTCGAACAAACAAAAGGGAGAAATATTATGAAATCCAAAGTTGCCATAGTAAGGACGAAACCAGAAACAGTTCTCGAAGATATCGAACGCGTGTGTCGTCTGGCGGATATGGACAAAATGCTCGACAGGTCAGCGACAACTATATTGAAGGATAACATTTCCTGGCATCTTCCTATGCCAGGCGCCAACACGACACCGTGGGGGCTGGAAGGAATTTATCTGGCACTGAAGCATCTCGGCTTTGACGATGTGGTGGTCGTGGAAAATAAAACAGTCGTCACAATTGCCGAAAAGGGAGACAAACTCTGCAAGTTCAAACCCGTATTTGAAAAATACGACATTCCTGTGCTGTTCAATTTTAAGGATTCCGATATGAAGTGGGTAGAATATAAGCCGAAACACAAAATGCTCGTTCTCGATAAAATTTTCAAGAAAGGAATATACATTCCCGATTACTTTTTCGGCAAGAATATCATTCACCTGCCCACTATGAAGACGCACAGTTATACAGTGACCACAGGTGCGATGAAAAATGCCTTTGGCGGACTTTTGAACATCAACAGGCATTATACTCACACGCACATCCACGATACACTCGTCGATTTGCTCGCCATACAGAAGGAAATTCACACGGGAGTATTCGCTCTGATGGACGGGACGACATCGGGTTCAGGACCTGGTCCGAGAACGATGACACCACACAAAACCGATATGTATCTCGCATCTGCCGACCAGGTTGCAATAGATGCTGTGAGCGCAAAGATAATGGGCTTTGACCCGATGAAAATGCAATACATTCGCCACGCAACAGAAGCGGGACTCGGGCAGGGCAATCCATCGGAAATAGAAATCGTGGGCGATGTGGAATTATTCGAGCAAAATCTCGGATACAATGTGGGCGTTAATTTTGCCACTGGAGTTGGTATGCTTCTGTGGAGAAGTCCGCTTCGGTTTATGCAAAAACTTTTCTTTCATACGCCGCTGGTGCTCATCTTCATCTGGGCGTCCGAAATGTATCACGACAAAATATGGTGGCACTTAAAAGGGAAAAAAATATTTCAGAACTGGCTGGACAACTCCCCCTGGGGAAAGTTATTCAAAGAATACTGATGCTTACATTCATTTACCTGCAGTGCAAAAGACAAAGGCAGACCTATTTGTCTGCCTTTTTGTTCCGCAAAATGAAAGTTTTTTAAAATTATGCTTTTGCAGAAGAACGAGTTTTCCTTCGCGTCGTTTTGGAAGAAGTGCGACCTTTGGTTGTGGTTCTTTTCCTGGTGGACTTTTTGGGCTTATTTTGTGCCAAAATCTCCGCCTCCGCACGAAGCCAATCCTCCAGGTCGCGACCGTGTTCTCCACCTCTCGCCAGAAAATAAAAATATGCTCTCTCGGCGATTCGTCTGTGAAGTTCGTCTCTGTTCACATTCCACCTCCTGTTAAAATTAAATTAAGTCCTCTAAGATTTCTAACTTATTGTTATTCAATATATTAAAGAAAATATTTCTTTACTTTTCCTCCTGGCTTGGCATAATGTAAGTAATTAAATATCATACTATTACAATAAGCCGAAGGAGGAAAAACAATGAAAAATTTTTAATATTCACTTTTCTATGATATTCAAGCAATTATTCGAGCATCAGATTTCCACCGAAGGCTGTCGCATATTCGTCAAAATCCCAATAGCACGAAAGGTCGCTTGACTGAAATTTTTAAAAAATCGTCTTCAAAGAACTTTTCTCAAAATCTACAGGGAAATCTATGCTAAAAATTTACACGGAAAACAAATTTTAGCACAATTTCTAATCTAAATCAATCCTGCAATCAATATATTATCT
>JAGHAI010000029.1 GCA_021161555.1 bacterium | reverse complement strand
TTATTGAATACGCCTAAAAACTGAAATACACGCTTTTTTAAAAAATTCCTGACTTTCCCCTTGACAAACAAATTGACATCGCTTATTTTGCACCCACCAAAGAAATGCTGTTTCATTTTGAACCTCCCTGTTTTTTTGTTCTCAATGCCAGGGAGGTTAATTTATATAACCTCCAGAATTACACAAAATAAGTTATAAGCCCCCGGTCGAAATTTATGTTGCATATAGATAAAATTATGAGAAATTTGCATTTATGAAAAAAACTTCTGTCATAGGTGCTGGTGCCTGGGGAACGGCGTTTTCGATACATCTCGCCCGGTGCGGATATAAAGTTAAGATGTGGGTGCGGGAAAGGGAACTTGCGGGAAAAATGAAAACATCAAGACGCAATAAAACTTTTCTTCCCGATTTTGAAATTCCCAAAAATGTTTTTTTCACAAACGATTTAAGAGAAGCGATTGATTTTTCTCCTGTGATTTTCTGGGCTATACCGACACAATTTTTGCGCGGTTTCCTCTCCGATATAAAATTTTCAGGGGATGAAATTAACATTATTTTGTCGAAGGGAATCGAGCGCGATAGATGGCTTTTCCCATATCAGATATTTGAGCAGGCGACAAACAGCAGCAGAGTTTGTGTTCTTTCGGGTCCCAGTTTTGCCGAGGAAGTTGCCCGCGGACTTCCCACCGTTCTTGTTGCTGCGGCAAAGAATATGAAAGTTGCACGGGAAATACAGCATCTTGTCGCAAGTCAATTTTTGCGCGTTTATCGCAGCGATGATGTTCTCGGCGTTTCGCTCGGTGGAGCATACAAGAACATAATCGCAATAGCAGCGGGAATTTCCGATGGTCTTTCTCTGGGGCACAATGCACGCGCGGCGCTCATTACGAGGGGACTTTCTGAAATGGTCAGGCTGGCTGAAAGGATGGGCGCGAAAAGGGAGACGATTTTCGGTGCTGCAGGCGCAGGCGATATGATTTTAACCGCAACGAGTAAGTTGAGCAGAAATTATTCCGTCGGATTCCGCATTGGAAAGGGCGAAAAATTTTCGTCGTTCAAAGGTGAGATGATACAGGTCGCAGAAGGAGTTTTTTCAACCTTTGGAGCGATGCATTTTGCAAAAATTTTCGACATTGAACTTCCCATCGCCGAACAGGTGCATAACATACTGTGGAATGACAAATCGCCGGAAGAAGGCGTGAAGGAACTTATGACGAGGCCCCTCAAAGAAGAATGGTGATTTTTCGATTCGCTCACTTCCCACAGCGGAAACGCTGTCTTATGGTATGGCTATTCATTTAGATTTTTATCGTAAAGTTCCGTCAGAGAGACGATGTATGCGGGCTTATATGTTTTCTTAAAAATTTCAGAATGATGTTTTGCCACAAAACCCCATTGCTGAAATTCCTCGTCGAGGGCTTCGTATTGTGCTTTTGAAAGGGGGATTACTCTTATGTTTATGAGTTCGCCGAGTTCCCGCCACCATTCTATGAGCAGTTCGGGTTTCGGCCTATATGATTCCGCCGTGATGATTAGCGCATTCCTGACGACTTCAAACGGAATTCCCATCTTCTTCAGCGGGGCGAAATGTGCTCTAACCAATCGTCCATCCGCAGATATTTTTTCAAAGGCGGGTTCATCAAAGTTTTCCGCGCTCTCCCATTGACGAAATAGTTCGTCAAAGTCCATTCCAGCGGCAAAAAGATGGCGCGGTCCATTTGCCACCTGATATAGAAGTTTGTAAATGTCAACCACTTCTGCCTGCGGATGATTCTGAATGTGCGATATTATTATGTCTATGAATTTTTCGTTCATTTATGAAACCTTTTTCATTTAGTTTTTACGAAAAAAAATGGTAATAAAAAAAGGGCAGCGATAAGCGCTCCCCATCCTGCCACATCACCGATGGCATCGTATGTTGTGCGCTGGTTTGTGGCAAGGATTTCGCCTTCAAGAAGCGTTCTTTGAAATAGCGGTGTTTTTTTCCTGATTACGCCTTTCGGGTCGATGAACATAGAAATTCCAGTGTTTGCGCACCTTGCAATCCAGCAGCGGTTTTCGATTGCCCGCATAACATTGAACATCGCGTGCTGGTATGGTCCCGGTGTTTTCCCAAACCAGCCGTCGTTCGTGATGTTCACGAAAAACTGTGCGCCTTCATTTCTGAATTTTCTGCCCATCCATCCGAAAATCGATTCGTAGCAGATGAACACGGAAAATTTTGTGGAATCGAAGTGAAAGATAAAAAATTCCTTTCCCCGCGAAAAATGGCTTCCTCCGTAGTTCAATTTCATCAGCGCGGGGAATTTTTCCTGAAATGGCACTTCTTCGCTGAAAGGCACGAGTTGAATTTTTTCGTATTCCTGTTCGTAGGAGCCGTCGGGCATTATTAAAAGTGCCGTGTTGTAATGTATTTTTCTGTTTGCGTCTTCAAAATCGAGGCTTCCCGTGAGCGTGGGCGTGCCAATCGACATAACGGCATCCAGAATTGGCGAAAACATCGAGGAATTTATCCTGTGATAGCACGCCGTTGCCGTTTCGGGCATTATGCACAAATCAACCCGTCTTTCCCCCACACTGCGCAGCATACTCGAATATATTCTTGAATTTTCCCGCAAAAATTTTCTCGTCCACTTTTTGTATGGGTCGATGTTGCCCTGAAGCAGCGCTATTTTCAACTCCTCCCCTTCAATCTGCCGATTTATCCTGTATATTCCGTATGATATTGAACTGCCGACGAGAATTAGAAAAATTCCGACGGCGAGCCAGAACGACTTCGACAGCGGTTTTTTCACGATAAAGTAAACGCAGGAATTGATTGCGGCAATCCAGAGGGAAACGCCAAAATTGCCGAAAATATCGGCGAACTGAATGAGAAGCGGATACGATGTCTGCGAATATGAAATGTTCATCCACGGGAAACCGAGCCGACCATAAGAACGAATGTATTCGACGGCGACGAAGATTATCGGCGAAATGATTATCGACAGAGTCGGATTTTTCCGCGACATCTGATAGTGCAGCCAGATATATAGCGCCGAATATAGCGGCAGAAACAGGACAAGCGCTATCATTCCCGGAAGTGTGGGAACATAAATCCACCATAGTGTTCCCAGAGCGGCGACGAAACCCCATAGATATCCATATCTAAATGCCGTTCCGCCCCTTTTGATGTTCTCCACCACGAACCACATCGGGACGAGGAAAAAAAACGCCAGAAATCCGGTTTTCATCGGCGGAAAACTCGCCGCCCACATAAGACCTGAAATGACGACAAGCCAGAATGCACCTATGCGTGTGTCTCTGTTGTCCATTTCGTAAAAAATATTCACATTGCTATTTCAAGCATAAGATTTTCTTTCTTTTCTGCTGAAAATTTTTGCAATCCACCCAAATCCAGAAAATCGTGATTGATATGTCACTCGATATAGCATAATCAGACCGACGACAGCCATAACGACATTCCCACTCCACATACCGACCACAGGGGAAACGATTGCCCTGTCGGCGAGTTCTTCTCCTCCGATGAGGAAAGCCCAGTAAATTAAAAAGAATCCGAATGAGATTCCTGCTGCAACGCCGATACCTCCTTTTCTTGCCCACGCACCAACTGGCGCGCCAACGAGCAGAAATACAAGACAGGCAAGCGGAAGCGAATACTTTTTCTGACGCTCGACTTCCAGTTTGCGCTTGCGGCGAATTGATTCGGATATCTTCGTCTGATACTTCCGCAGTTTGGAATAAATTTTCCTCTGTCTGAGCAACGCGCGCCGCTCAACTGTCGAATGTATTCTCCCTCGGGATGTGACCGATTTCGGAACAAAAAGCGAATCTATTGCTGAATTGACTATGCCTGACAAAATCACCCGCAGACTGTCGGTTTTTCTCTCATACTCCTCAATTCTGTCCGCAAGCATCGATATGGAAAGTTCTCTATCTCCGCGCCTTTTTAATTTCTGTTCGCCGAGTTTCGTGCCGAGTTCCGTGATGTTTATCACCTGACGGGAAAATTCTATCCGCGTGTATCTTTCGGGATTATCCGGGTCGATTTCGTGGATTTCGCCGTTGTATAGCGTGAACTTCACGGCGTCTTCCTGCGGAACATATTTTACTTCACCCTCGGGTGCAATGATTACTCGCGGGCGCTGACTTTGCTGTTTTTCATACATCTTCACGCCGAAGATTTTCCCCGTTTTGTCGTTAATGCGTTCTATGTAAAGGACGATGTTGGGGAAATCGTCGATGAATATGCGTGGTCGCAGGGCAGTCAATGGTTTTTTCCTGCGGATTTGCACCATCAGCGTCTTTGCGCGAAGATTGGTTTCGGGAACAACTCTATCGCCGAACAATATCATAACGACGGACAATAGCATCATCACGAACAGTGCGGGCAACATCATTCGCCAGAACGGTATCCCCAAAGACCTTGCCGCGACTATTTCCCTGTCGCCAGAAAGCCTGCCAAACGCCATCAGCGATGAAACCAGCGCCGCCATTGGAACGGCGAGGGAAATCATCCAGGCGAGATTATATAGGAATAGTTTTCCAACAATCATCGCGGGAACGCCCTTTGCGATGATGAGGTTCAATATGTCGAGTATGAAGTCGATGACGAGGACGAACAATATCACGGAAAGCCCACCAAAAAAAGGTGGGATAAGCCCTCGAACTATGTATCTATCGAGTATTTTCATAAATTTCGGTTGCGGCAAACACAGGACCATCCGTGCAAACTCGCCTGTAGCCGTTCTTCGTCTTTATGACGCATCCCTGACAGACGCCGAAGCCACAAGCCATTCGCTCTTCCAGCAAAATGTATGCGGGAACATTCCATTTGTATGCAATTTCCGATATTGCCTTCAACATCGGTTGAGGACCGCAGGCAAAAATTGGCGCAGGATTCTGTTTCTTCAGTAAATCTACTGTCGTTCCGCGAAAACCTGCGCTGCCATCGTCGGTGCAGATTTGCACATTTTCGGGCAGAAAATCGCCCCAAATTATGTCGTCGGCGGTTCGTTCCCCATATATTGCCACAAAATTTTCCCCGTTCTCCTTCATCCTCTGCGATGCGAAAATCAGCGGTGCAATGCCAATCCCTCCGCCAACGAGGATAGGGTTTTGCACATTTTCAGGAAAACCATTTCCCAGCGGACCGAGAATTTTCAATTTTTCATTTCGCCGCACGGAAGCGATTATTCTCGTGCCATCCCCCACAATTCTTATCAGCAGAAAAATCCGTCCCCCGCTCACAGATGCGATGGAAATAGGTCTTCGCAGAAATTTCCCGACAGCTTCCACCATAACAAACTGGCCAGGAAGCGATGTTCGTGCTATCTGCGGCGCAAAAATAGAAATCCAGACGGTGTTATTTCCCGCATATCGATTGCCGAGAACGATACCTTCAATTTCAAATGGCATTTTTTTCCTCCATCACGGGGACATAGACTTAAAAGGCACTGCTGCAAGACCATCCGTTGTTCCTATCCAAATATATTCATCATCGCAGAAAATGGAAAGAATTTCGTCGCAGGGCAGGCCTTCTTCGGTGGAAATTTTTAAAAATTGCATTCCATCCCAGATGAGAATTCCATCGCCTGCTGTGCCGAAGATTGGTTTGCCTTTCACCACAGCGGCGGCGCCAGGATTGATGATTTCGCCTTCCGCATAGAATGACCATCTTTCACCGTCAAATTTTGAAATTCCGCCGCCGTAAGTTCCGATAAAAATGCCGTCGCCAGACATTGCAACGGCGGTAGCCCAATCGTTTTTCAGCGCGCCATCCACTTTGCGAAAGCATTCGATGGAACCGCGAGAAATTTCGCTTGCCCCTCCATAAGTTGCAATCCAGATGTCGTTCCATCGACCCGAGATGCCGTAGATGTGGTCTCCGCAAATGCCATCGGAAACATAGTATTGTCGCCATCCGAAATCTTTGAAAACGCAGACGCCTCTATTTGTGCCAGCCCAGATGTTTTTCCCATCGTAAAAAAGAGAGGTTATGTCATTGGAATTCAATCCGTTGCGCTTTTTAAAAATTTTTGCGATGCCGTTGAACATCACGAGTCCGTTGTCCGTACCAATCCACAGGTTTTTGCCGTCGGTCGTCATCGCATTGACGAAATTGGACGGCAGGTTCATTCTATAAGTTTGCCATCGTCCGCCGTCGAATGTCGCGACGCCCGACGAAAAAGTGCCAACCCACAGAACATCACGATATTTGCAAATCGAAGTTATTTTGTTTTCAGGCGGTGCATTTGTTAAATATATGTTTCCATCTTCATCTATGACGCCGCCGTCCCCACAGATGAAGATTTTCCCGTCAATCTGTTGAACATCTCTAACAGCGCCCCAATCGGGGGGAACTTTGATTGTGCGTGTTTTTTTGCCGTTTTCAATTAAATCGGCGCCCCAGAAACCACAAGCCCAGAAAGAATCGGCATTTCCACATATAGATGTGGCAAGCACACGGGATTTGTCCAGTTGAGAAAAGTGTCCACTTGCAATATCGACGGTGAAAATGCCCGAACCCGAAGCGCAAATCACACTTCTGCCTGCCGATTTTATCGAATAGGTTTTTGCCAATTTTTCAAAAAAGAGTTTGCGCACCGTATCGCCGTCGGCAAAGTAAAACTGTCCATCTTTATCGACAAATATAAAGCCGCCAGGAACCGATGTAGAGGCGACAATCCTAACACTGGAAATGACTGTTCTCACATCGAAATCATCGAGCATAAACGCTCCGCCGTCGGTGCAAATCAGAATTTTTCCGCCGTTATTCGACATATCATTCATTCTATTTGAAGCAGGATGTCTATCGCTTCTCAAAATCGTCGTCCGCAGCGATGGCTCCACAACGGCAAAGCCATTTTTCGTGGCGAGAAACAGGTTATTGCCGACTACAATTGCATCGCGGATGTCGTTTGAAGGTAAGCCGTCGGCGACAGCGAGAAATCTATTGAGGTGGCGATTTTCATCATCAATTTTAAAAATTCCGCCCGCGGTGGCGACGAAATTTTCGCCATTCCAGAAAAAAATTTTTCTCGCAGGTTTTGGCGCTGTGAAAATTTTTATATCTCTATTGCGAATTCCATCCGAAAAGTGCCAATCTGTTTCGGTAGCTTTATTGGATTTTTTGCAGAAAATTTTTTTAAAAAAGACCGCAGTTATGAGGAAAAGCAGGATAGTCGATATGATGACAATCGGAGTTAATTTTTTTGCTGACATTTTAAAATTTAATTCTAAAATCAATGTAATCTGTTGGCGGCAACCACTCAATTTCAACGCCCGACACAATCGCCATCGAAGGACCTCTCTTCAATTCCTGCAGAAAATCTTCTATCTTCTGCGGTTCGCCCTGCGCATCAACTTCCACCGTCCCATCGGGAAGATTCATAACATAGCCCGCAATGTTTCTCATCTGCGCTTCCCGACGAACAAACCACCTGAAACCAACTCCCTGAACAACTCCCCTTATGTTTGCCCTAAACCGTTTTTTCATTTTGCAACAAACTTTCTCGCGCAGCGGATAATGCAAGTTCTACCGCTTCTTCTGGCGTTTTGGTGGATATTACATCGTCAAGTTCAAAGGATTGAAGCGCGATAACCGTTTTCCCGATACTTTTCGCAAGAGCAATTTCAGAAAGTGTCCCCCACTTGCCATCGATTGCAATCACGGCGTCGCCCGAACGAACTACGAGAAGATTCCTCGCAATCCCAAGACCGGTGGGAATTGCATAGTCAACATATTCGTTCGCATCGCTTCTCTTATCTCCTGGCAGTATTCCCACAACAGTTCCGCCGTTTTCCTTCGCACCCTTTGAAACTGATTTCATCACTCCGCCGAGACCTCCACAAACGACAACAGCACCAGCACGAGCAAGCAATTCCCCGACGCGTTCCGCTACCCTTTCGATTTTAGGCACAGCAACACTGCCGCCAATCACGGAAATCCATATAGTGTGTTTTCTGTCCATACAATTTCAGCGATTAAAAATAAATTTTTTTTGTCTATTTGCAAGATAAAATTCAGCGTGTTTTTGTTGTGAAGAAGGTGGTCAATAAAATTTAGAGAGCGTTTCCCGTCCAAATGTTCATCGAAAGAAAAAGAAATCTTTCAGGCAATATTATCTTGAAAATATAAGACTTCTGCGAAATAGGTAATTTTTTTAGTTCTTTGAGATGTGCATTTATTTGTCCCCTCTATCCTCTAACTCCTTTCTCCCCAAGGAGAAAAGAGAACAAAATTCCTTCTCCCACCGGGAGAAGGTGTATTGCGACAAAGTCGCAAGACGGATGAGATAGAGCATATCCTTGAGGTTTGGGCGGGTGAGGTGAAGCGTGTTTTCGGAGTTCGGCGCAATGGATACTACAAACGAGGTCTTATTTACGAGTATGGCGATTTGGGGCAGACAAAAGTTCCTCGTTTCAGGCGTTTCGTCGGTGTTGATAATCTTAATTTTTCCAAAAAAGCAGATATGGATATGGTTTTCTTGACAGGGTTATTCGGTTTTCTATGAAGGGTTGAGCAGTTGGGCAATTGCAGATGTTTTCTTTGGTCTTATAAGTTCTATGACGGTGAGTCGGCGAGTTGGGGAGTATCTGGTTGAGCGTCTGCGAGCGATGGACGCTGGGCGTAAAATTAAGAATCATCGTGCCAGATTGCAGTGGAAACAACTAAAAGCATTCAGAATCGTAGAACTCGGACTTGACGATGCAATTTCTTTCAGTTTCCGAGACATTTGTGGCATAGCATTAGAACAACAAATGCAATAGAGTCAATTTTCGCACATATCAGAAGAAGAACGCATTGGTTCGGCGCATTCAATAACATAAACAGTGCCAGAAAACTAATAACTATGCCGGTTTTCGCAATTACAAAAAATTAGTTGCAAACTCCAAATTTCAAAAACTCTTGAAATTGTCCTGTATATCGATATAATTTAATTGAAACTATTGGGGGTGATTTGAGGATATGGCACAACTCAGGCTTGAACAGAGACCAGAACTTCGTCAGATATTGACGCCTAAATTGATTGAGACTCTTAAATTATTGATTTTGCCAAAAATCGAATTGGAGTCGAAACTGCAGCAGGAACTGATGGAAAATCCTATGCTTGAAGAGAAACAGCAGCCGCCAAAAGAACAGACGAAGCAGGATGCTGAAATTCGCCAGTGGAAGAAGCTTCTCGATGGCTTAAAAATTTCTTCGACCCAGCTTCCCCGTGTGGAAGATGACGGCGAACCCGACCCGCTTTTGTTCACAAAATACCAGAAGACGATGTATGAAGACCTTACCGAGCAACTTGCAGCGGCATCCAGGGATGAAAGGACAAAGAAGATTGGTGAGTTTATCATCGGCAATCTCGACGACAGGGGTTTTTTAAATATTTCGATTGAGCAGATACGCGATTCTCTGATAAGTTCTGGTGTTCTTTCGCCGCCGCCTACACTGGAAGAAATAGAGAAAGCTCTGCGTGTCGTTCAAACGCTGTCGCCACCTGGTATAGCGGCGAGAAATCTGCAAGAATGTTTCCTTTTGCAGCTTGAAGACCTTGATTTAAAAGACTCGCTTGCCTATTATATCGTGCAGCATCATTTTGACGATTTGAAGCGGAAGAACATACCGCAGCTGGCTGAACATCTTGGCGTTTCTGAGGACGAAGTCGAAAATGCCTTTGAAGTTCTCGCTCATCTGTCGATGTTTCCTGCCGAAGGTCGTGGATTGACCGCTGATATTGTTGAACCCGACCTCGCTGTGTTTAAAGATGAGAACGGCGAGTGGCAGGTGGTATATAATGATGGAAATATTCCTGAATTGTCGATAAATAAGCATTACTATAGTCTTCTGCGCAGTGCTAAAAACCTGAACGAGGACGCAAAGAAATTTCTTCTTCAAAAGCTGGAATCCGCAAAGTGGTGGATAGATGCGTTGCAGCAGAGAAAACACACGCTCATATCGACGATGAAAGCTATTCTTAATCATCAAAGGGATTTTTTTGAAATTGGTCCTCAGAATATAAATCCGCTGAAAATGGAAACCATCGCAGACGAAATCGGCGTCCATCCCGCCACGATTTCCCGGGTTGTGAGGGATAAATATGTTCTCACGCCCTTTGGCACATTTCCTCTGCGCAAATTCTTCACAGGTGGTCTATCGTCCGATGACGGGCAGGAAATTGCCACAGACAGAGTTAAACAGCGAATCAGGGAAATTATTGAAAACGAGGATACGAAAAAGCCATATCCCGATGATAAGATTGCAAAAATTCTTCAGAGCGAGGGGATAAAGATAGCGAGGCGAACCGTCGCAAAATACAGAGAACAGATGGGAATCCTTCCCGCGAGAATGAGAAAGAGATGATATAACCTCATCCGAGCTTCGTATTTTTGATAAACTCGCAATGTTTTATCTTGAAAAATTGAAATTTATTATTATAATATTATTGAGAATATTAAAATATTTCTGCTCCTCTATATTTCTGCTTTCCGCTTAATTTTTTAAGGGGGGTGAGATATGCCAGCAGGTTCATCTGGGAATAAGCCTTCCTGTGGGCTTCCCGATAGGCCCTATATGTTGCGTCCCAGGTGGGAGGCTCGCCCGAACTTGAAGAATTGCATATGGAAGATAAAGAACAGATTTTTTGTCAATGTTGATTTGTCGGGTGTTCCCGTCGGGAGTTCGGTTGAGATTGTAAATGAGATGGGCTCCGTCGTTTTCTCCTTCGATGTTCATCTTTCGGATAAGCACAAGGGCACCAGGAGGATAGACTTGTCCCATCTCCCGCAGGGGGAGTATTTTGTTTTGAAGTTCGTCGTTGTGGGAGGGGATTTAACCCAGAGCAGGGAAAAGATTTATAAACCTTTCGACCCGATTTATCATAATATTTACCCGGTTCGTATTTTTTCTTCTCCTTCTTCTTTTGGTTTCTGCACTTTTTCGGGCTCAGGCTTGGAGGAGAATTTTGAGGACTCGGCTCGCCCTCCACCTGCGGGGGGTGAAATACCGTTGCTTCCTGATAAGCCAACCGATTTCGGTGGCTGGTTTAAAAGAGCTTGGAAGAAGGTAATAAAGCCGGTAACAACCGTTGCGTTAGGGTTCGCTATTTCTCTTGCATTCTCTGAAGAAGCTAAAGCCCAGGAGACCCCCCAAGGATACCTGTATGAGTGGAGGGAGGAAGCAACTGTAGAAGATACTATCATTTATGAAGATTGGAAGCGCATGATTTTTTTCAAAATTTCCTTGACAGGTGATACCCTACCGTGTAGGACAGATGATACCACCTGGGAGTTCGGGACGGTTATGGACACTTCTGGCAACCTCTACTATATCAACAAGATGGATACTATAGTAGGAGGTCTAGAAGTGTTGTGGCGTTACACAGTAATTTCTTGGGTTGGAGAGGTCGGTACCCAGGCAGAGTTACTAAGCAGATATGAGGATATTAATTATTTCTACGGTGATACAACAGCAACTAAATGGGTCAAGGTAGAGCAACAGGAGTATACAGATATCTGGCAACCGATAGGCGGTCCTGATATAGATTTTGTTGAGTTTGGTTATGAGGAGTACAAACCACCCGTGACCATTTACTACCGGGGGCGTGGGCCCCCTTACGACGAGACATACTGGGAAGCTGGAGTTATAGGACCCTATTACTATTTACCTTATTCAGAAATAGAGTTGAGTGTTGAGGATTTTACCAATTTTTCCGATAATTTTGAGCTACAATTTTACCCCTCACCCGCTACTGGCGCTGTTAACATAGCGCTGGGCAGAGGCGTTTTCTCAGGCGAGGTTAAACTGTTTGACATTAGCGGGAGACTTATATTTGAAATACCCTTCACGGGCAGCGAGGATATTCATATAGATGTCATATCGGCGGGTCTTAAAGCTGGTGTCTATCTCGTCAGGCTTGATGGTCGGAATTCTTGGGGCAAACCTGTGCACCTAACTGGCTCCTTCACCGTCTCGAGGTGAGAACCCCATCCCTTTGACTTACCAGTTTCAGCGAAGTGGAATAGATTAAAATCGCAATACACAATTTGTTGAACAAACTCCCCTCTGTCCTCTAACTCGTTTCTCCCCGAGGAGAAGTGAAAAGCTCATCACCCTCGGTTCCACTTCCTTTGGGAAAGGGAAGTAAAGTCCTTCTTCCACTGGGAGAAGGTGTCCCGAAGGGATGGATGAGAACAAACTCCCTGAAATCTCGTTATACGGTGATAAAATTAGCACTATTAAATAAGTTATGAAATCCGCAGAAAACTTACCTGACCAACCGATGGAGATTTTTTTTATAATTTCGGGAGGGACTGTTGGTAGTTGCTTCATTAAATGTGGCAAAGAATAGCTGGGGAGCAGGGATTTGAACCCCAACTGGCGGATCCAGAGTCCGCTGTCCTGCCAATTAGACGACTCCCCAATTTTTTATCACAGTGCCGAAAATTTTCAATTTTCTGAGCACAAACATCCTGCCCAAAATAAAAAATTACTGTCTATCGCAGAACTGTCAAGAAGAATTTATTCTGATATATAGTATTTGATGACTGATTGAAAAAGCCGTATATAAAAAATGGCTTGACACTATTTATTGTAATGTTATTTTAATTAGATTGATGGACCCATAGCTCAATTGGCAGAGCAGGGGACTCATAATCCCTTGGTTCCAGGTTCGAGTCCTGGTGGGTCCATTTCAGGAGAGATATTTACAGGAGAGGTATATTATGGGGCGATTAGCTCAGATGGTAGAGCGCTTGCCTCACATGCAAGAGGCCAGTGGTTCGAGTCCACTATCGCCCAGAGATAAAAATTTTTGAGGCGCACTGGGAAGTTAAAGGTGCGCTTTTTTTATTATTAAATATGAAACTTCAGGAATTTATAAAGGAATTTGAACTTCGTTATCCGCCCCAATGGGCAATGGAATCGGATAAAGTGGGGCTCTTCTGTGGAGATTTGAACAGAGGTGTGGAAAAAATTCTTATCGCCCTTGACCCATCGAAGAATGTGCTTGAAGAAGCTGCATCGGGTGGATACGATTTGCTGTTAACTCATCATCCCGTCTATAGAAGCGATTTTGAGAATATCAC
>JAGHAI010000089.1 GCA_021161555.1 bacterium | reverse complement strand
GGGCAGAAGACGATAACGAAACCACGAAGCCCAGGCTATGGTAGTAAGCCCTCCGGAAACGGAGGGCTTTTTTATTTTCGATAATTGGGCAGGTTTTATTGTTGAAATTTGTTAAAGCTTGATAACAAACTATTAGGTCGTATTTTTATTTAATACCGGAATAGCTGATATTACTGTGAAAAGGGAACTTAAAAAAATCCTGAAGGACTATTTAACTAATCTAAATGAAACCTCTTCTCATCTGGATGCGCGGGAGGAAAGTTATTACAAACACCTCGACACATTAATAAAACAATACGCAGAATTGCGCGGCATAGAAGATGTCGATGTTACGATAATTCCCAAAAGAACAGAAGTAGGCAATCCGGATTTCTGTGTATGGGGTGGCAAAAATCATAAAATCGGTTACATCGAAGCAAAAGCACCCACTACCGAAAATCTCGACTACATCGAAAATACTGAGCAACTGGAGAGATATCGCACTACTTTTCCCAATGTTATGTTAACAAATTTTTACGAATTTCGTCTATATCGGAATGGGGAGAAGATAGCCCAAACAACTATAGGACGACCATTCATCGCGCATAAGCTGAAATTGCCTCCACCTGTGGAAAATGTCGCGGAGTTCGATAAGCTAATGGAGAAATTTTTCTCGTTCTCTCTTCCAAAAATTCAGAGTGCGCGCTCGTTGGCAGTAGAACTCGCGAAAAGAACGCGATTCCTCAGGGATGAAGTCATCTTAGTGGAAATAGAAGAAGAAAAAAGTCAGGGACATAGGGCGCTAATGGGTTTCTATGATGCATTCAAGCAGTATCTTATTGGAACGCTTACGAAGCAGCAATTCGTTGACCTTTACGCTCAGACCATAACTTACGGTTTGTTCGCAGCGAGGATGAGAGCCAGTTCTGATAACAGCGATTTCAACAGGAAAATCGCATTTGATTATATCCCGCGCACTATTGGAATACTTCGCGATATTTTCAGGTATATTTCGCTCGAGGAGCTGCCAAAATCTATAGCAGTAATAGTTGATGATATAGCGGAAGTACTGCAAACAACCGATGTTAAAAAGATTTTGCACCAATACTACGAGTCCGGCAAAGGCGGAGACCCCATTGTCCATTTCTACGAGACATTCCTCGAAACATACGATCCTGAGATACGCGAGAGACGAGGCGTGTATTACACACCCGAAGCCGTTGTGCGATACATCGTGCGCTCCGTTCATGAGCTTTTGAAAACCCGTTTCGGACTTGCAGATGGTCTCGCAAGCGAGGAAGTAAAACTTCTTGACCCCGCTGCTGGAACACTGTCTTTCCCTGCGGAAGCGATAAAAATAGCAGCAAAAGAATATGAGGAAAAATATGGCGAGGGTGCTTTGTCGCAGTGGATAAAAAATCATATCCTACAAAATTTCTACGCATTTGAACTTATGATGGCACCTTATGCTATAGGACATCTCAAAATAAGCTTCATTCTTGAAGAGCTGGGCTACAAAATGTCCGAAAACGAGCGCTTTAAATACTATCTTACCAACACCCTGGAAATGGAGGAAATAGGAACAACCAACATCCCCGCTCTTAGTTCACTAAGCGAGGAAAGTCATCTCGCAAAGGAAGTGAAGGAAAAACAGCCAATCCTCGTGATAATCGGAAATCCGCCGTATTCCGGAATATCCGCGAACATAAACGAATGGACGGAGCACCTTCTCAAAGACGACATCGATGGCTGCCAGAGCTACTACAAGGTGGACGGAAAACCTCTCGGAGAAAAAAATCCCAAATGGCTTCAGGACGATTATGTGAAATTTATCCGCTTCGCCCAGTGGAAAATCCAGAGGTCGGGCTTCGGAATCGTGGGTATGATTACGAATCACAGCTATCTGGACAACCCGACATTCCGAGGAATGAGGCAGAGCTTGATGAAGACATTCGACGAGATATACATCCTGAACCTTCACGGCAACAGTTTGAAGAAAGAGACCGCCCCCGACGGCGGGAAGGACGAGAATGTGTTTGACATAAGGCAGGGCGTTGCGATATCCATTTTTGTTAAGAACAAGAATCCCAAAAGCCCACAGGTTTTCTACGCGGATTTGTTCGGGTTGCGTGAGGAAAAATACAGGTGGCTTAACGAGCACTCCTTCGATGTTAAGAACTATCAGAAGATAGAGCCTCAAAGCCCTTATTATTTCTTTGTTTTAAGGGAAACGAAAGGTATTCGGAACTATTTGCGATGGAAAAAGATAACGGAAATTTTCCCGATAAATAGTGTTGGAATTGTGACATCGCGAGACACATTCGTAATAGATTTTAGACCCGAAAATTTGAAAAACAGAATTTTACAGTTCATAAACCTTTCTCAACCAGAAGAATTGATTGCTCAAACTTTTAAATTAAAAAACAAAAGGAACTGGAATATTAAGGATGCAAGGAAAAGCCTATCAAATATAGACAATATAAATGACTATATAAAGAAGATTTTATATCGACCTTTTGATGAAAGATATGTTTTTTATCATAAAGATGTAATTGAAAGAATGAGATATGATGTCATGCGCCACATGCTGGAAGGTGAAAATATTGGTATTGTTACGCGAAGACAACAGTTACCAGAAAGACCATGTAATTATTTCTTCATAAGTGAATATATAATATCAGATGGGTTGATTCGTTCAGACAACAAAGGTTCTGAGTCATTATTTCCCCTTTACATTTATCCCGATAAGGATAAAGAGAACTTGGTAGATCAGCACCAGACTGAAAGAGAACCAAACATCTCCCCGGAAGTCTTCGAAAAACTTGCCACCACCTACGGGCGAAAGCCAGCGCCGGAAGATATTCTCTACTACATCTACGCAGTTTTTTACAGCAACATCTACCGCAAAAAATATGCAGAGTTTCTGAAAATCGATTTTCCCCGTGTGCCGTTCACCGCAGATTACAAGATTTTTAATAGGATGGGCGAACTCGGCAAAGAACTTGTGGACCTGCATCTTCTCAGAAGCCCGCTTTTGGATGTGCCAATCGCAAAATATCGCGGAATAGGAGATAACAACAAAATCGAGAAGGTTAAATATGACGAGGCACAAAAAAGAATTTACATAAATGATGACAAGTATTTCGACAATGTTGCGCCGGAGGTGTGGAACTATCACATAGGCGGGTATCAGGTTTTGAGGAAATACCTCAGGGACCGCAAAGGCAGGGTAATGGACGATGCCCCAAGATATTGCAGGATTATAACCGCCATACAAAAGACGATAGAG
>JAGHAI010000154.1 GCA_021161555.1 bacterium | reverse complement strand
TCGGGATAATCTGAAAGAGTCCAGTTCATATAAAGCGGAAAGGCATAGGGAAAACTTCGCAGAGCTATATCGATTGAATCGAGAATGCTTAAATTCTTCACGATGAACACATCCTGATATGTTGGTGCCACGACGGAATCTTCTCCGATGCCCAGTGTTTCGTCAACAGTCCAGTCGTTTCCTCCTTCGAGGTTCTTAACACTGAAGGAAAGATTTGGTTGAATGTATTCCACCCATTGGTCGTAATAATGCTCATCCTCGATGTTCGTGTTTCTGTCCTCCGTTCTCACCCTGAAATAATATCTTGTGCTGTCCTGCACGACCACAGGCGACGACGGTCCAAAAAGCGCCATAGTAAACCCCACATTCGTGAACCAATCGTGCCAGGTGCTGTCAGGAGAACCGATGGCATATTGAACGGTGTATCCGCGAAGTCCCCATCCTTCGCCGTCCTCGTAAGTCGTATCAATACCGCCCCAGTAAACCATCCACTGCGGTGAGTATGAAATAGTGTCGAGTGAGTCCATCCAGGAGAAAGGTTTTCGCACATCGTAGTCGATGTATCTTTCTCCGTGCCTGACCCAGGCAACGGTATCGGTTCCCTCGAGTATATATGCAGGGTCGTTTCCGCCGTCTATCGTATGTCTCACAAATGCAACAGCATCGCCATCCCTCGATATTCTCGCGTGAGATTCACTTCCGCTGCTCGAAAAACAGTCCCAGGTAATATATGTTCCCGAGCCGTCTGTGGGCGAATCTGGTGGAACTTCGGGAAACATCAGCGATATCGTCCCGAATATCATTATGAATATTGCATATTTCATCGTTCGCCTCCTCAGAGTATGAAAAAGTATTGATAGCTTAATCATCGTAGTCAATCCAGCTGCTCTCCGACCAGCCGGAGCCAGTGCAGTAGTTTGTATTTATATAGTGTCCTGCATCCGCACTACCATTGGCTTCAGGACCAGCGACATTTTGAGGACCAATGAACGCATCATCGTCCGCTGGCTCGCCCCGGGTGCCATCGCCGTCGTGATAATCAACCTCGTCGCACTGGGCAGTGTTGCCTGCGCAGAGAATAACATCTCTACTATTGGAACCTACACCATAGGGCGCAAAGTTCTGCGTCACAGACAGGGCACGCATATCATCGCCGTCAGTGTAGTCAATGGTATTGAATTTGCAGTGGATATAATCTGTGCAATTCTTAAATTCTATTCCATCAGCGGCGGAATCTGTGCCACTGCCGCTACCACGGCCGGTGCGGGTGATGCGATTTCCACTAATGTTGCTACCTGCACCAGCGTCATCGACATAAATCCCGTCACCATCGGTAGCATCTGCCACGGTTGTGCCACTCGCTATGGTGTTGTCCCCAGTGGTGCTTATTATAGTGTTATTGCAGACATTTGCTTCAATCCCGTTCAAGCGCAGGTATATTGCCGTACCAGAGATGTCGGTCAATTTGTTGTTTGTAATCATAACTCTCGCAGATGGGTTTCGCACTATGATGCCACCACTGTTTCGGATTCTGTTCCCGTCTGCAGTGAAGTGCCCTGTCATCAGGTATATGCTCGAATCGCATTCGTTGAAGTAGTTGCCGATTATCTCCGCTTCGCTTGCGGAGGCACCTGTAAATGCGATTCCCCAGCGGCAGTTGTTGAAATTGTTATTTCTTATTAAGTTGTCGCCACCGCCGAATGAATATATGCCCCGGGTTGCGTTCATAAAATTGCAGTTCGTTATCTGGACGCCGCCGCCGGACACCGTATTATATTCGACTCCAGCGCCATCGAAATCGCAATTGCTGATTTTCGCAGGACCCGGAACCGCCTGAACTCTTCCATTAGTGAACTTAATTCCAGCCACTTCGCTGTTCGCCTTCATTTCCAGAACATTCCCGCCGAGGTTTATGCTAACCGCATACGCACCATAACCCACAAAGACGCAGTTTGAGGGGATGGAATCGTTCCCACCGATTGAGTATGCGCCGGGCATTATCTTGATAAGGCAATTCCCTCCAATTGCCCATGCATGGTTGAGCGCCGTGTCTATGTCGGAATAAATCGAATCGTAGCCGTATGAAATATATGTGGCAACATCTTTTGCCACGATAATCGTATATTTGAAATAATGCTGTCCAACGGGGCGATTTTGTGTGCCGTTCCAGTACATAAGAGTGTTATTTCTCGTAGAATCGACCCATATTGCGCGGTCGGATGATGAAAATGCGGGGGAAGAAGCCTGTGGCGCCATCTCATAAGATTGCCCCACAAAAGCCGTATTGTTGAAAACTCCATAGTCCGACTTTATAGTGTCGTTGACATATACATCGCGCTGGACGGTCAGGTCGCTGTCGATTGTCGCCGTGGTGTGAACAACAAGGTCGCTGTCAACCGTCGCATCCATCGTCATATAGACATTGCCAGGAACATCGATGATGAGGCTATTCCACTGAATTCGTATCGGGTTGCTGCTGCGAATGTATGTCGTATCACACTGAACATCTATGAAGAATGTATCCGGTGGCGAACAATCATTATTGACCACGCGGAAAGTATCTTCTGCTCCGCCAAACAACTCAAGTTCGCCATTCGTCACGAGGCTGCCATAAGAAAGGAAGTTATCGTTCACATAAAGTGTATCACCGCGCGTTTCAAGCGTATCCGTGATGACATTGTTCGCCCAGAGCCTGTCGTTGATATAGACAGTATCTCCGACAGGGTTGTATATCGTATCAACCATAGCCACGCCGTCCACAAGCAAATTCCCGTCTATCTTCTCGTTCTGATATATTCTCAAGTTATCGTCCACATAAACCGTGTCGCCGTCCCGGGTCAGAAGCGTGTCCGTATCTACCCAATACTTCACATAAGCGACTTTGTCGACATCGAGATTTTCGTATATCCTGAAATTGTCCTGAACATAGATTGTATCGCCGTCGCGGTTTGTCAGCGTGTCAGTGAGAACTTCGTCAGCCCAGAAACGGTCGTTGTCGCCGATGAAAACCGTATCTCCTCGCGTCACTATCGTGTCCGTCACGACCTTGTCAGCCCAAAGACGGTCATTGTCCCCAATATAGACGGTGTCGCCTCGTGTGGTCAGTGTGTCCGAAACGAGTTTATCCGCCCAGAGCCTGTCATTGTCGCCGACCCAGACGGTGTCGCCATCGCGATTGTAAAATGTGTCATACTGCGCAGACGCCTTTACATAAAGAGATTCGTCAACATCGAGATTGTGATAGAGGCGAACATTGTCGTCAAAGTAAACCGTGTCCCCGTCCCGAGTCAGAAGCGTGTCCGTATCCACCCAGTATTTTATGTATGCGACTTTGTCGACATCGAGGTTTTCGTAAATCCTAAAATTGTCCTGAACATAGATTGTATCGCCATCGCGGTTTGTCAGTGTGTCAGTGAGAACTTCGTCAGCCCAGAAACGGTCATTATCGCCGATGAAAACCGTATCACCTCGCGTCACTATCGTGTCGGAAACGAGTTTATCCGCCCAGAGCCTGTCATTATCGCCGACCCACAGAGTATCGTTCCACGGATTGTATATCGTATCCGCCTGAAGAACACCCCACGCGGTAGTCGTGTCGTAAATATCGGCGTTGTGCGTGACGACCTCCGTTGTGCATTCGAGATATGGCACATATAGTTCGGTCATAACCTTTGCCACTCCGCGCTCATCAACCGAAAACACCACAGCGTCGGTGTCGTTGTAAATTCCAAAGACATTTGAAACGGCAGGGTTGACATCTTCGTCGAGGTCGAAGCGAAGGTCGGTGTTGGAAAAGAACTTGCTGCCGTCTTCGATGTGCAGATTTCCAATGAGATATAGCCCAACAGCGCCTGTGGTATCGTTGGCAATCATCACAGCAGGAGCGGAAAAATCCTTTGCGCGGGCTTCAAAAACAGTGCCATAGCCTGTCTGCGCAAGAAATCTCACAGGTTTGTCGGTGTCGATTGCTATGGAATCGCCCGTGCCACCAGCAGCCCAATAGGCATCCTGAAGTGTCCAATTTCGCACTGTATCCGTCAGTTCTTCAAGAGCAGACTGAACATCTCCGCTGGTGAGATAGCTCGGCGGGAAGTAGTGAACATCCTGTGCGACAGCAGCGGCGGTGGTTTCAGAATAAACAGTCCAGTAAGACCACATCACTGCGCCGATGTTCTGCCTCGGACTGAACGCCGTCCCGTTGACGACAAGCTGATAATACAGCGGATTGTAAACCACATCGAAGCTGGCGAAATCTATGTCGAAGTGAGTTGAAAACATACCCTTCACGACATAGACATCCTGCGTGTCCGACGCAAGAAGCGTGCCCCCGGATAGCGCATCCCACACCTGAAGCTCAACCGAAATCGTCGTATCCGTCAAACCAATGCCATTCTCGTCCGTTATCTTTGCCTGATAACTTATTGGTGCCGAAAATAGCGTCGCCACCATAATCACGATTGAGAAAGCCAAAAACCAACGAGACATAGTTAGACCTCCTGCGATAGAACAAATAATTTTTATCCCCAGTCTTTGTTTTTTATAATATCAAATTAAATTTCTAAAACAAATGGAAATTTTGCAGTTCTGTAAGGTTCCCGTTTTGAAAGCTGAGAACTAACTCACGGCGGTATCAAATGAAGCAGCATTAGTTTCAAACTAAACATAGCAGAAGGCGAGAAAGGAATTAAGAGTATAGAGGGGGATTTTAAATCATCTGTCCTTTTGGGACACCTTCTCCCCGAGGGAAAAGAACATTTTAATCCATCGTGGATTTCAATTCATCTATCACTTTGGTTTCGTCTATTTTATAAAAAATATTCTTTGATTTATAGCTACACCCTTTCCGCGCAGAGATATGAGATAAGCCCCTGTGCACAGATTTTCGCCAATTTTCAATTCTCCACTGCCCAATACCTTTTCCTGCTGGACAACTTTTCCTGAAATGTCAGATATCGTCAGCATTGCGTTTTCTGGCGCATAGAATTTTATCACTGCGGTGGAATTGAACGGGTTAGGCGTGCATTTTATCGAAAATTTTTCCACATTGGATTTCATTTCGGAAATATCGGTATTTGGTATAAATACATCGACGCCAGTTGCGAATTTATCTCCGCCGCCGGCGAACACGATTGGTCCCCACATATCTGCACCGATGCCGGAATATATCGTTCCAGGCTCAAGTTCAATTCTGTCCCAGTTATCGTTTCCGTTCAGGTCGGCGAAAAATTCAAGCCGCTTGAAACCCGAAGGAACAGTCACGGAATAATCGGGGGAATCGCCCACAGGATAAACTCCTTCCAGCACCGCAAGACTGCCTGCCATCACATCATAGACATTCATCTTCACCACAGAAATATCCCCTGCATAGTCGATGTGCCCTCCGATTGGTCCTTCCGTTGCGAGTTCCACATCGATGTTCGTGGCGTTCCCGCCAAATGTATATACATCCTCGGGATAAAGTCCCATCGGGTCGCCCGACTGTGGACGAATTGTGGACATATCCTCCAGCTTCACGCCGAAAACGGTGTATGGCATTCCGTCGGTAAAATCGCCGTCTATCGAATATTCGCCGGGCATAAACAACATATCAATCGGCAGAGAATTAAAATCGATGCTATCGCCCATTGCGATTGAAGCAATTGTCGCCGGGTCGATAACTATAACCGCATAAGCGCCCAGTCCACCGCCGGGATACGAAAGTTCCCCGCTTATCGTCCCGCCAAAGAGAATTATCGCAGTGAACACCATAATTAACATTATCCTGAACATTTTTCACCTCTCATTGTAAATTTAGTTTTCAGACAGAGCAGGGGAATACGATATTGAAAACGAATAGGATTTTCCGAGCATAGAGCGGTAGTCGATTGCGGCACCGATTTTAAATTTTTTGAACTTCAATTCTGCGCCAGAACACAGGGCGCCGCTGGCAGTGCCGATTGCAAAGGAAATCACATCGCCATAAGTTCCCACAATGCCAGCGCGAACATCACCAAGACCATCGTCCGTCGAATATTCCGATTCTGCGCCGAACCTTATGAAAATTGTGCTCGAGAGTTTCATCCCATACATCGCACCCGCGCCAAACTTTGGAAGCGCCATTTCGCGAACGCCGTCGTTCCAGAAGAGCTGATATGTGGAAATGTTTTCGGCAAAAAGGGCGACATCGAAGTTTGAAATCGGTTTCCACAGCGCGCCAGCAGAAAGCGAAAAACCCCACGCGCTCAAATCGGGAAGCGATTTTCTAACTCCCTTACCCGATACGCCAATGGAAAGATTTTCATCCGCAAGGAACTTTTTCGCCGCCCCAAAATCGACGGAAATCGTATAGTGCGAACCTTCCCCCACAACAACAGGTCTGTTATCCGCTGACAATGGTTCGTCGGGGTTCTGCAAGTCAGTCATTTGAATTCCGCAGCCGCCGATGTGCGAAACGGCAACACCATACTTGATTTTTTCGCCGAAG
Organism: bacterium; assembly: GCA_021161555.1. GTDB lineage: Bacteria > UBP14 > UBA6098 > B30-G16 > B30-G16 > JAGHAI01. The sequence goes on along the minus strand of JAGHAI010000154.1, from coordinate 335 downwards.
ACGACTCCGCCGCGCGCGCCACTGACGAGATTTTCAAAAAAACTTCCGCCCGAAGCGGAAACCACAGGCGAGTTTACTTCGGTCAACACAGCAGGATTGACAGCAGCGGTCAACCCTTCCCAGTTCTGCACAATTCTCATGCCACCCAGCCCAGTCGCCATCGCTTCGCCAGGAAGCAGAAAATCATCGCTCTGATACGGTTCCGCAAAGATAAACACGGATGCGAAGATAGCGATAATGAAAATTCTTGCCATATCACACTCCAATTTTTTAGGGTAGGTATTAGTATAATTGTTTGATTTAGAATTTATTAATTATGTTTAAAAATACAACTT
>JAGHAI010000074.1 GCA_021161555.1 bacterium | reverse complement strand
CTTTTCCCCCACTGACATAAATCTTTCAGGCGAATCGGTCACGAAAAATCTGATTTTGCCCCTGTCATTATCGCTCATCAAATCATAACGAACGAGAAAATCTTTTACATTTGCAACGACGGAACTTGCCGAATCAATTATTTCTATATCATCACCGATAACTTTTGTTATCGTTTTTTTCAATAAAGGATAATGCGTGCAGCCCAGAACGAGCGTATCTATTCCATTACCAACTATCTCATTGAGATACTTTTCGGCTATCTTTTCGGCAACATCGCCATCGAGAAAGCCCTCTTCTGCAAGAGGAACAAAAAGCGGACAGGATTTTCCAAAAACCTTTATGCTTTCGTCGATTTTCTTTATAGCTCTATTATATGACATTGAAGAAATTGTTCCCTGCGTTCCGATGACGCCTACTTTTCTGTTTTTCGTTGTTTTCACAGCGGCTTTAGCCCCGGGTTCAATCACTCCAATTATCGGAACTGATATCCATTTTTTCAAAACATCCATCGCCACACTCGATGCAGTGTTACACGCGACAATAAGCAATTTAATTCCGAATCCCATCAGAAAACGGGCATTCTGTAATGCAAACCGCCTGACAATCTCAGGTGAACGCGGTCCGTATGGATATCGCGCCGTATCTCCAAGATAAATGATATCTTCACCAGGCAAGTGACGCAACATTTCCTTCACAACAGTAAGTCCACCCACACCTGAATCAAATATGCCAATCGGCATTTTTCTTATTTCCCGCTTCAAAAAATCCATTGAATCAATTCGCCCCCTGTGTATCAATTTACTTCCTGGTAAAAAGGACTATATAATAAATATATTTTCTTAACTCAAACATCAACAATCACTTTACAAGGAACAACTTTTTGGAAAAAGTCTCTTTTTTTCCTCTAAGGCGAACAAAATACAATCCAGATGACTGAACCTTCCCGCATAAATCTTCACCATTCCACAGAACAGTTTTCACTCCACTTGTGCAGTTCTCGAAGTTCCAATGTCTTATAAGTTTTCCAGCGACATCAAAAATTTCGAGGGAATAATCTCCACCATTGACAACTGCAAATGAAATCTGCGTCGATATGTTAAACGGATTAGGATATGCACCGAACATAATAATATCACGAGGTATGTTTTTATCAGACACTTCAAGCGAAGCGGAATAGGTTGCATATTGGGTCTTTGCCTGGTTGGCATTGTTCTGGAAATCGGAAAGGTTATCTCCCGCAACGACCGCAAAAGCATAACTTACTTCATCGCCTGCACTTATATTAAATGGACCAAAGGCTAATATCACCGACCAATCATTAGCGCTCGTTCCAGAAGTCTGGCTATAAGTCCCATCCAGAAAACGCCATTTTACCGTGTCCGTCCATCCCATTCCATCCTGATATACATAAGTGGGATTATCAATCACGCTTCCGCGCAAAAATCCATCGAGTGCAACAATTCCAACATAAGGTCCCGATGTGGAATGATACATATAAACCCATTGATTGCTTGCATCGTAGTTAGCATAGTTCGTGTCATAGGGTGGGATATCGAAATCGAAGAAAGCACCGGTTATAAGACCCGAAAGAGAAGCCGCAGAAAAGTTTTTAACCTTTTCAAATACCATTAAAAATCCATCATCAGGGGATGTGCGCCACTGATATGTATATTGTTTGACCCAATATGTATTAGTTGAATCGAGAAATTGCGAAAATCCTTCAGCATCAGATATTGTCGTCGATGGCGAATAATACAGGTGAAGAGAATCCATAGGATAAAAATCCATCCCTGCATTAGCCACATAGTCCACACCTCTGCCCATCATAACTTCGCCGCTGTACAATAGATTTGAACTATCTGAGGGCCAGTTCCACGCCATTTGCTGATAATAGCCGCAGTTCCAATGCCCGATTAACAATGGCGCAAGTGTATCGTGATATGCGAATTCAAATGGATAAATTCCCACTCGAAAAGCAAATGAATCAGGCTTTGTATATCCTTCTCCGTCGGTTATGGTGACATAGCATTTGCAATACTCCGTATAAAGCGCCGACGCAGAAACGGACATCCTGACGGGGTCGGAAACATTGAAAACAGTGGCACCAGGAGAAATTGTGCCATAATTGGAATGATTATCCACAATCGTCACATTTGGGTTGGTAACAGAAGTCACAGTTAATTGCACATCAGGAGCAGATTGCGTGGCGCTATTCCGCAGATATATAATGAAATTAGCACTTTCTCCAGGGTCGATATTTCTGTCGCCATCTCCCATAGGTTCCAGAGCAATCATCAGCGCTGTATCGTCAATCCGCACCGAATCCATAACAATCGCCTTACCCGACACAAAATAAAGCGCGCTGTCAAGGTCAATTCTCCCTGCTCCTGTTTGATTATCCCGCCCGGTGGGAGAAATATCTTTTGCCGTCATCTCAAGAATTGAATCTATTTCAAGAGGCGTGAGACTTGAATTTTTAGAAAGCATCACGGCGACAGCACCAGCAGTTAAAGGACAGGAAAATGAAGTTCCGTCTTCCCAGGCATATCCACCGCCGTAAGTTGTCGTTCTGATAAATTCTCCTGGAGCAGCCACATCGGGCTTCATCAATCTATCTGATGAAGGATAATCGTGCCAGCTTCCATAATATCCTGTATAATCCCATTGTGTTGGACCATAAGATGCCCAGCTTGCCCAGGCATCACCGGTAGTTGTGGCACCGACAGCGATGACAGGACCGGGCGGAGAAGAATCGCTCCTTCTATACCAGGGAGGAGGAATATCAGCTGGCGTAGAAATATCGTAAGGAACTGCATAATGTCCACCGCTACCATCACCATTACCAGCGGCTACACAGATAACAATTCCCGCTGTGCCAAAAGTATTATTCATCACATATCTATAATAATCCTTGACGGAATTATTAGGATAAGAACCGTAGCTCATACTTCCCACATCTGCGCCGTGGTCCAGAGCATATTGAAATGCCGCCACTTCATCTGAACCCGAGGCAAAGGAACTACCATCGCCCACTCTAATCGCCATCAGTGTTGCTCCTGGTGCCGAACCTGTGGATGTTCCGCTTGTGCCATCTCCAACAATCATTCCAGCACACATCGTTCCGTGATGAACAGTTGATGGATTATCCATCGGGTCCCCATCGTCATCGTAAAAATCTGCTCCGTAGTAATCATCAACGAAACCATTGCCATCGTTATCTACTCCATCTATCGGGTCTGCTGGATTATGCCACATATGTCCCGAAAGGTCGGGGTGAGTGTAATCGACGCCTGTGTCGAAAACGGCAACGAGAACACCATCGCCATCATATCCTGCCGCCCAGGCATCATCAGCGTCTATTTTTGTAATCTGCCAGGCATAAGCCATAGGAGCGAATAATACATCGGGAACATCGGGGGAATGTCTTTCCTTCCAAGCTGCATATTCAAAAGGATTATTTATATCATAAGGAACCATAAATCTTCTTTCAACTGGTTCATCAAGTATAATCTTTCTAACATCGGGGTGTTCCGCAATTTTTCGTATGGCGTTTCTATCTGCTGAAATTGCGATGGAAAACGCGCCCCACAAGTGTCTTTTAAAAACGACTTTCCCTTCATTTTCAAGATTATCGATAACCTGCAGCACAGGTTCAGCCTGACGATAATAAAATTTCTTCAATGCAACAGCGGTTTCCTTCTGCCTTTCATCGCCAGCGGGCATAGACATAATCTCCGCTCTGCGCTGCTGCCATCCCACAGGTTCGTTGAGCCAGACGATGATATCCAGCATATCATTATATTTCAAAGAAGCAATTTTCTCTTCAAGTTCGGGTGCAATCTTCTGGGCATTCGAAACCGCAGAAAAAAGCAGCAATACTGACAAAAACATAATCGGATAAAAAGATTTAGACATTGTCCCCTCCTACTAACTAACAATGCTAAAGAAAATTCATTATTTAACGACAACTATCGAACGGTTCCATACTGACCTCCCGGATAATAATTTAACTATATATACACCAGAAGATACAGATTTCTCATAAGTATCACAAAGATTCCACCTGAAAGTATGTTTTCCAACATCGCAACTGCCACTGCACAGGGTTCTGACCAGTTTTCCGTCGATGGAAAATATGTCCAGTTCAACATTTTGCGGATGGTCAATTATTTCTATATCAATTTTGACAGCGCCATTTGTTGGATTTGGATAAGGTGCACCGAAAATGAGGTTTGAAGGATTTAATTTGTGCAACACTTCTTCAACGGATACATTTGGATATCCAAGTCCATAATAATGTCCAGTTCGATAGAAAGCATAGGGTTCAATTGACAATTCATCCCACCGCATAAGCGTTGCGAGGTCGTTTATTGCCCTGCCGAAACCCATAAAATCCCAGGTGACCTCACCGACATATTCAACATCGCTGAAGGACACCATATCCACATAAATATCCTCCGTTCCAAACGGCACACCCCAGGCGACATTTGAAAGAGTATCTTCATAGTTTTCATAAAAAGTCCAGTATGCGGGAACTAAAGTATATTGATAACTCGTCTCATTATCCACAATTTCACCGGGGACTTCAATCGTGGGGGCGTCGTTATCGCCAATTTTGACATCCATATATTCCAGCATACCAGCGTATATGCTATCCGGCGCGTCATTGTAAAATATGTATTCTATATATATGAAACCTCGCAGGGAATCTTCATCGAGGGTATAGAATTTTTCCCACAGACGCCGAACACCCACATTCCATACGATAGAAATGGTGTTATCGTATATTTCTGCACTGTCTCGCAGAACAAAATCATATTCTGCCAGACCGGTTTCGTTAGAATAAGAATGCCCCTGCATACGAAGGCAAATATGTGTATGATGCGGGTCAGTGGGATAGCCATCAATGAGTGGAACTCCATCAGCAGAACCAATGGCAAACTGCCCCGTCACCTTATCCACCACAACCGCTACCTGTCCATTGGTAATGGAAATTAAATCCTGCGACAACAGAATAGATGTAAAAAATAGTGTAAACACCAATGGATATATTGGTCTAATCATATATCCTCCGATACTCCAATATGAGTATCGGAGGATATATGATTAGACCAATATATCCATTGG
>JAGHAI010000209.1 GCA_021161555.1 bacterium | reverse complement strand
GGCGGTTTCAAGGTATTTCAATGGACGGATAGTTCTTCAGTAAATCAAAGTGATTGCCGCCTCGACGAGTTTGAAGAAATAAATATTTTCCCAAATCCTGTATTGCGAGGCTCGAAGGTATATATTTCCGCAGAAAACGCTGATATTTATGACATTTCGGGTAGAGTAATAGACAAAATAAAACAAAACAAACATCATATAAACACCGCAAACTACCCACCGGGAATTTATCTGGTCGTGCCAAAAAACAGCAAAGCCACAGGAAAAATTCTAATACTGGAATAACTTTACATCTGCAGCACAACAATGATTTCAGACACACAATTTTAACGCACAAAATCAATCAAAAAATTTCAATTTCCAGTGAAATGTCAAGTTGCTTTGCGGAATGAGTTATCGCACCGACGGAGATGAACTCCACACCTGCTTCCGCATATTCTCTTACCGTATCGAGAGTTATTCTCCCACTGCATTCAAATGGAATTTTTTTCAAAAATTTTTTTCGCAGTTCCACCGCTTTTTTTACCAGTTGCGGTGAAAAATTGTCGAGCATAATTCTATCCACTGGATATTGCAGTGCAATTTCAAGTTGAGAGAGATTCGTCACTTCGATTTCCACTGGCACAGGTGGTTTTTCTGCGTGTGAATATAATCTTTCAAGCACATTTTCAATTCCACCAGCGGCAGCGATGTGATTATCCTTCACGAGAATCATATCGAACAATCCAATTCGATGATTTTTTCCGCCGCCGCATTTGACGGCATATTTTTCCGCAAGACGAAGTCCCGGCGTGGTCTTTCTCGTATCAAGTATTTTCGCCCCCGTTCCTTCAACTGCCTTCACAAACTTTTTCGTAAGCGTCGCAATCCCGGAAAGATGCCCCAGAAAGTTCAACGCAGTTCGCTCCGCAGAAAGAACGGCAATTGCATCGCCAGAAATCTTTGCTATGTGCGTCCCTCGATGAACTTCGTCGCCGTCTTCGAGCAACTTTTCCACAAAAGTCTCCTGCGATACATTCTTAAACGCAGCAACGGCAAAATCAAGACCGGCAACAACACCATCCGCCTTTGCAATAATCAAACCTTCCGCCCGTGAATCAGGCGAAAGAACCGTCTCGCTCGTTATATCGCCGCTGCCTATGTCAAAGGAAAGTTCCGCGCCAACGAGTTCGTCTATGTATTCTTCGGTAATTCTCATAAATGCAAAAAAAATCTTTCCGAATTACGATGACCTCACCTGCCATATAATCTACGCACCGACCACAACATTGCAATTTAAAAAATTCAGTTTTTAATAAATATAATGCAGGATAATACGATTATCAACACTGCCATCTCCAAAACGATTGCGACTGGCATCATCGTAGGTATGGCGATGGTTGCCGCGACAGCGCCAGCCGCAGCGCCGAAGAGGTCGAACGCATAAATTTTTCCGCCGGACAATTTCAACTTCGATGCGCCGCCGAAAACAACGCCCGAAATCATCCCCGATAACATAAATACGAGGAAGAACACAGCCATCGGCATTCGCACTCCTGACGAACCCAGCAGGATAAATACAATTATCAACGAAAACGCCGCAGATGGAATTAAAATTTGCCACTTTCGATTGAAATTTTCGCCCATAAGGCTCCCTGCGGCACTGCCGAATAAAAATGTTCCCACAGCGGCGCCGACGAGATAATAGAGATTGCCGAAATTCGCCTGAAAAATAAGCATAAAAAGACTCTGTGATAAAAGCCCCCAGAAACCGCCGCACAGAACGAGCAATACCGCCGAATTGGACTTCAACTTCATTCCAAGAAGAACAATCGCAATGACAGCCACAACGCCAAGCCACGATAAAAACCTCCCCGCCGATGCGAATTCACGAGGGATTTTTAAATTTGCCAGAGCCGCCTGCTGAAAAATTCCCCATAGATATGCCCGGTTCCCAATCGTTATTGATGCGGACGAAATAAGCATCGTTTAATTGATGTTCCAGCGTCTTCGAGCGCTCCTTTTGAAAAAGTATCGGCAGATAATCCACCGGAACCGTCGCCGCATTCACTCGCCTGAGATTTTTTGACAAAAGTCTTTCGCGAAGTTGAATTTGTCCGCCCTTCTCCGCTGCAATGAGAACGACACCGTCCAGAAAATAAATTTCCGCATCGGGAAAAACTCTTTTCGCCGTCATCCATATCGAAGCCGCCATTTCATTTTGATATTCCGACAGGTAATTTGCGCCCACAGGCAGCGCCGCAGCAAAAATCCCACTATCGGAAAGCGCAAACTTAACTTTTTTAAAAAATTCCTCCGTCCAGAAGCGGTTGTCAGCACCTGTTTCAGGAAATCCCGGCATCGATACGATGACATCGAAATTTCTTTCTTCTGCGAGCACACTGCGCACTTCCGCAGGCACAAATTCTGCATCGACATCTGAACCTATATGAAGATTTCTCATCACTGGCATCGTTGCAAAAGCCACTTCCAGCAATTTTTCATCGGGGAACGGAACAACAATCTGCGAAACGCCGTGCTTTGCAGCATCTCTGACTGCGCCCTTCATCGCTCCGCCAATTATGAGAACTTTTTGGGGAGAAAAATGCGCCCACATCACAGGGTGAACGATTTGTTCACACGATAACGAATCGCCAGAAGACGCAACAAGCCTGCCATTCTCGAAGATATAATTTTCCCCCGACTTCTGCATAATGAAAATTCTTCCATAAGGTGATTCGATTTCCTGCGTGGTAAAACCTCGCCACAGGATTGAATTTACGGGCGGAATGAGAAAGACATCGGATAGATATGCCGCCGCCAGAAGCATAACGAAGGTGATAAATCTCCGTGGAACATTAAGGATGAGGGGCGATATAGCGATAAGCGCCAGAACAGACAGAAGAATTTCTGGAGGAACTGCGCTCAATGACACCGCTGCGACGATACCACCGACAAGCGACCCAATTCCTTCTGCTGCATATAATTTCGCGGGAGAATCCATTTTCGCCAGCGCGGAAAAAGTTTTTCCTGCAAAAAATGTAGGCGCAGAACACAAAAATCCCGCTATAAAGACATCCCAGAAGGGTGTGGTCATCCCGAACACGGGGCGAAGTTTCAGCGCTGAAATTCTGACGACAAGCGGTATCACGACTCCAAGAACACCAAACGCAACAATTGAACTTAAAAAATTCCCCCGATGGTGCGTGATGCTTCCAATCGCTCCCCACAAAAGCCAGAAAAATAAGAGAACTGCGAGAAGAATTTCGCTGAAACCATACACGGCAAAAAGTTCGCGGAGAAAAATCGTCTGAATAGCGATGGAAAGCAATCCAAGAACAAAAGCCGAATATAAATATGTGGACTTCGCCTTTCGCAAAAATTCCCCGCAATGCCTGTTTGTTGAAAATCACACCAACACGACTTTATTCACCATAATTATGTATATTCCTTCACCTCTTCCTCGCCACGCATCACACGAAGCACCCCTAATACGAGCGCTTCCATTTCATCTTCACCTGGAAAGACATAAACAGGAGCGATAAACCTGACCTTCTGTTCTATCCAGTCGGTGAACCATTTGTTATAGGAAACTCCACCTGTGATGAGGATTGCGTCCACATCTCCATCGAGAACGGCAGAATATGCACCGATTGACTTTGCTATTTGATATGCCATCGCTCTTGCATAAAATTCTGCTTCGCTGTCGCCGTCATCCATTCTGCGCTTCACTTCCAGCATATTGTCAGTTCCAAGCAGGGCAAAAAGCCCGCCTTTCTTAATAAGTTGTGCCTTCATTTCCTTTTCGGAATATTTTCCAGAATAGCACAGTTTCGCAAGACCCGTTATCGGGAGCGTGCCGCATCTTTGAGGGGAAAACGGTCCTTCGTCATTTGCATTATTTACATCAATCATTTTGCCCTTTCTGTGAGACGATATCGTAATTCCGCCGCCTATGTGCGCAACAACAAGATTCAAATCCTCGTATTTTTTCCCCTGTTCCTTCGCAAATTTCTTTGCCACCATCTTGACATTCAAAGCGTGAGCAAGGCTCTTTCGGGGAATTTCAGGATGCCCTGAGACACGGGCAACATCGTCGAACTCGTCCACGCTCACCGGGTCAACGATGTATGCGGGAATGCCCAATGGTTCGGCAATATCCGATGCCAGAAGACAACCAATGTTGCTTATATGCTCCGCCTGAACATTCCCTTCCAGCACATCCTTCTTCATTCTTTCGTTCACGAGATAAGTCCCCGATTCAAGCGGCTTAAATGGTCCGCCTCTGCCGACCACAGCGGACAATTCCTTCTCGTCAACTCCCTTTTCACCGAGAACTTTATGTATGACATTCGCCCTGAAATGATACTGCTCATAATAATGCTCAAAATGAGAAACCTCTTCGGGAGAATGCTTGATGTTTTCGACAAAAACTGGATTTTCATCTTCAAACAGTGCAATTTTTGTGGATGTGGAGCCGGGATTGATAGCCAGAATTCTATACATCGACAACCTCCTTGTTTGATGTGCATTATCAGGGAAAACCTCCCTTTTCCGGAAAAGAGGATACACCCCAATAAAACTTAATATATAAATAAAGAAAACCGAAAATGACAAGAAGAGTTTGCAACTAATTTTGTGTAATTGCTGAAACTGGCATAGTTATTAGTTTTCTGGCACTGTTTATGTTATTAAATGAGCCGAACCAATGCGTTCTTCTTTTGATATGCGCGAAAATTGACTCTATCGCATTTGTTGTTCTAATGCAATGCCACAAATGTCTCGGAAACTGGAAGAACGCGATTGCATAGTTAAGTATAAGTTATACGATTCTGAGCGTTTTTAGTTGTCTTTTCAGCAATTTATCCATTGTGCCAAACTCCGAAAACACGCTTCACCTCATCCGCCTAAACCTCAAGAATATGCTCTATCTCATCCCTAAAAAACTCAAATACACACTCCCGCAAAAAATCCCTTACTTTCCCCTTGACAAGCAAATCAACACCAATTATTTTGCAATCACAATAGAAGTGTCGTTCCATTTGAAACCTCCCTGCTTTTTGGTTTTCAATGCCAGGGAGGTTAATTTATATAACCTCCAAAATTGCACAAAATAAGTTATAAGCCCTGTCCCGTAAAAATTTCTTCCATAGCACAGCAAATGTGCTATTTTTTATAATTATGCGATGGTATCCGTTCATACTAATCATCAGTTTTGGGCTGGCGCTTTCTGAACCGGTGATACTGCTTCACAGCGATATTATGGAAAGTTATTCCGGTGGAGAAGTTGTCGTTCTGCGCGGCTCGGTGAAATTGAGACATCTCGGCAGAGGACTGCTCGCCGATTTCGCTCGGTGGGACAGGCGCAGGAAAATGGTCTCATTCGACGGAAATGTCACAATCATCGACACAGGATATACAATTTTCGCCGACAATCTCGTCTATCACAGGCAGGGACAGCGTGCAGAAGCACGGGGAAATGTGCGCTATTTTAACAGGGATAGCACACTTTCGGTTAGCGGCGAAACGGGTTTTTACAGCGGCGAAGATGAATTCGTAAAAATTGCTGGAAAACCACATCTAACGAAGATAGATACGACAGGCAGCGTGCTTGAACTCGATTCACGCACACTTTCCCATTTCATCTCGAAGCACATTTCGGTGGCGGTTGGCTCCGTGCAGGTCACTATCACGCCTGCCGATAGCACAAAATCACCGATAATAATTTTCTGCGATTCCCTGGAATACCATCAGGACAGCAACTTTGTTGCGTCATCTGGAAATGTGCGGATTGTGCAGGATTCGCTCACGATAAGAGCGCCGCAAGCTGTTTTGTGGCGTTCAACGGGGAATATCAGGATGTTCACCGGCGTCAGTATCGCCGACCCGAACTGGCACATCTGGGCGGACACACTTTTTGCGAAATTATCCGAAGGTAAATTGACATCGGTGAAAATAGTCGGCAATCCGCGTGGGCTGTGGCACGACCCGGCGGATACAAACAGAATAACACAGGACAGCAGATTTTCTGCCGACGAGATGATTTTTTCGTTTCAGGATGGGAAAATCACACTGGCGAAACTGCTCAATCGGGCAACAGTGGACTATTTTCCCGCGCCAGCGGATAGTGTGACAATCGAACGGCACATCACGAGCGGAGATTCCATCGATGCGATTTTCGCCGATGGCAAAATTGATTCCGTCGAAGTTTTTGGCGGCGTCCGTGGAACTTCATACAAAACGACCCCACAGAAAAGAGATTCGATACTCTATTCGGGCGAAATGATGGCGCTTTCTCAGGCAAAGAGAATTCATCTATATCAAAATGCCTTCGTCCGCTATGGAACAATGCAGTTGCGCGCTGGACAAATTCACTTCGACGGCGATGTAAAAGTCCTCGTCGCTCATCCGCTGATGATGGGCGATTCACTCGTCGGCGAACCATTCCTGCTCGACGAAAAGGATTCGCTTCGTGCAACTGGTCTGGCATACAATGTGGAAACGAAGCGCGGTCAACTTGCCTACGGCAGGACAGCGGCGGATAAGGGGTTCTTCACCGGCGAACAGGTGGCAAAAGCGCAGGGCGACACCTTTTACATAAGAGATGTAACATTCACCACCTGCGATAAAGTTCCACCTCATTATCATTTCTTCACGCCGAAACTAAAACTAATTCCGCGCGACAAGGCAGTCGTTCAGCCTGTGTGGATGTATATCGGCAGGCTGCCGATTTTCTGGCTGCCGTATTTCGTGTTTTCGGTGAAACCCAAACGCCATTCTGGAATTCTCACGATGGACATCGGAAAATTTCAGCAGGGGCAGAGATTTGTGCGCAATCTCGGATATTATCTGGTCATCAACGATTACCTCGATGTATATGCAGCTTTCGACATAGACGAAGAACAGGGAATTTATCTGAAAGGCGAAGTGAACTATGCTCTTCGCTATTATTTTTCGGGCAAGGTCTTTGCGTCGTATAAGCTTACGAGCAGACGCGATTGGGACGAAGGGCTTTCGGTGGCGAAACGATGGGAACTGCGCGCAAACCACTATCACAACATCGGCGAACGCGGAAAGTTTTCCAGCAACATTTCGCTGGTAAGCGATGCAAGTTATTTGACCGAAACCGAAGAAGACCCATACGCGCGGATGGATAGAACCTTGCGTTCCTATGGAGCATTTACGCAGAGTTTCGACTGGGGCAGTTTTTCGATATCCATTGACCGCACGGAAAACCTCGACGACGGCACGATTTCGCTGTATCTTCCAAAATCTTCCCTGCGCAAATATTCCTCTGCCCTGTTCGGAGACGGCGAAAAATGGTACAACAAGTTCTACATATCTGCAAACACGAATGCCGTCGGATATTCATATACGGACACCCTATCGCAGACCGAAACACACTACGGCGCAGATGCCGGCGCTTCGCTCACCTGGTCGTATAGTTTCGGAGATTATCTTACGATTTCGCCTTCGGCATCCGCGAGAGGAGTGGTAATGGATAAATCCACGACGGGCGAGAAATTGCCCGCACTTGCGACCTATTCACTTTCCACCAGCGCATCCACAGACTTATATGGGAATATTCCGCTCGGGATTCTGGGAGTGAAATATTTTCACCACATAATCTCGCCATCGCTCACATTCGGCTATTCTCCTGATGTAGAAGGAAGCGATAGATTCTATTCCACGCCGGGAATCAGCGTTCCTTCCGGGCAGAAGTCCGCATATATGAAGGTTGACATATCTCAGCAATTTGGTCTAAAAATCTCAGACAGCACAGGAACAATTTCGAAAATCTCGCTCTTTTCCACGAGCACAGGTTTTTCATACAATTTCATTGCCGACGAGAAGAACTTTTCCGACATAACCACATCACTCAGGGCAAATCCCACAAAGTGGCTATCCATAACGGCTTCACTGGTGCATACATTGTATTCAGGAAGTGATACTTCGCCCACGGGATTGTATCCAAAGTCTGCTAACCTGAACAGTTCTGCAAATTTCAATATTCCACTTCCATTTCCGGATGAGCCGAGACAGGGAAATATCTCAATAGCCCATTATTTGTCTCAGGACATAGTTTCCGGGAATAGGACGCAAACAGCCAAACTCAACCTGAACACATATATTACGCCTCGCTGGAAAGCTGGATACAATTTCTATTACGACATTGAGCAGATGAAAAAAGTATCTGACGAGTTTCACATCTGGCGGGACCTTCACTGCTGGGAAATTACATTTATATGGGTTCCTGATGGTATAAGAGCGGGATATTACTTTCGGATAAATATCAAAGAAATCCCAGAAATAAAGGTTGAGAGAACAGAAGGCGGGGTAAAATGGCGCTAAATTCAGCATTTTTTATCATTTTATCGAAATCGTCTTATTTTCTTGTATTACAATGACATACAGGCAAAGATAAGCTGCAAATAGCAAAAAATTCGCTGGAAATAAGGGTTTTATACAATTTTTTTCTTGACAGACCCATTGAAAGTCAATATCCTTGCGGTTGGAAGGGGTGGAAGACCCCAGAAACACTAAACAGGAGGGTGTTAGGATGACCAAGGACGAACTGGTGGCAAGAGTTGCAAATGCGGCGGGAATGCCAAAGACACATGTGAACAAGGTGATTAAAGCCACCTTGGACGAAATCACAAAGTGTCTTAAGAAGGGCGACAAGGTTAGCTTCGTCGGTTTTGGCACATTCAAGACCGCGAAGAGAGCCGCTCGCATTGGGAGAAACCCACAGACTAACGAGAAAATCAAAATCCCCGCAACTGTTGTCCCGAAGTTCTCCGCTGGAAAATCTCTGAAACAGGCTGTCAGCAAGAAGAGAAAATAGTTCCAGCGAACTGTGTGTAGAACACCCTCCCGAACGGGAGGGTTTTTTTTTACCTCTTCAAACAAATAGTTTTGAAATTTTGCCACAGTTCATATATTTCACTTCCACTTGAAAGGGAGTATATATGAAAACCCTGTATGGTCCCGTTCCGTCGCGCAGGCTTGGGCTTTCGCTTGGCATAGACCCATTTGAACGCAAAACCTGCACACATAATTGTATATACTGCCAGCTTGGATATGCGCCATCCGTCGCATCGGATATTTCCATCGACGGCGTTTCGCCAGAAACTGTGGAAGAAGAATTGGCGGATTTCTTCAATTCAGGGGGCAAAGCGGACTACATCACTTTTTCAGGTTCTGGAGAACCCACCTTATGGAAACACATTGGAAGATTGTGCAAATTCATAAAGGAGAATTTTTCACATATTAAACTTGCCGTCATCACAAATGGCACTACACTGTGGCGGGATGATGTCAGAAGCGCAATCGGTATCGCCGATGTCGTCGTGCCAACGATATCTGCTGCAAGCGAAAAGATATATAAAATACTGCACCGACCGAATAAAAATGCCACCTTTGAGCAATATATTCAGGGAATATTGAAATTCGCTCAAAATTATTCGGGCGAAATATGGGCGGAAGTTATGCTTGTGGATGGCGTCAACGACGGAGATGACAATGTATTGGAATTATCTAACCTATTGAAAGATATGCCGATAAAATATATTGACCTGAACCTTCCAGTTCGTCCACCTGCTGAGAAATGGGTTCATCCTCCCCAGAAAGCAAAGGTTGAAAGCATTTGCAAAAAATTTGGGAAAAAATGCAGAATTGTTGGAAAATTTACATCTCACTCACATTATGTTGCAAATATCGTGGATTTATCGGAAAATATTTTAAAAATTCTCTCGCGAAGACCGGAAACTGCCGAAGGGCTTTCCGCCGCATTAGGCAAATCTTCCGAAGAAATAGCGCTTTCGCTTAATGCACTTGTGGATAAAAAAATAATAATCCCTCTCGAGAATGGCTATTTTAAAATCAGAAACGAATAGATAATATTACATCAAACACAATATCGGCGAGAAAAGTTCTCTATTTTATTCCTCGGGGACAACCATAAAGATGAATTGGTCTCCCAGAGCCGAGCCTGCTTCCTGTGCTTTTTCCTTCGTGTCAAAGTGTTCTGCGCGAACGCGAAACAGCGTTCTTCCGCCGATTTCGACTTTGACTATATAAGGCGACAGTCCTATATCTTTGAGGGTTTGAGCGAGATTTTCTGCGCGGGAACTATCGGCAAAAGCGCCGAACTGAAGAGTAAACCCCTTTCTATTCGCAGATGAAACGGATTCCTTTATGAAAAAATTGCGAAGATATGGATAATCATCTACGACAGATGGCGTATTCCCGGTGATATAAGCAATTGCAACGGAACTCCACGGTCGTATAGACGGCTCATTTATCTTCGACAGAACAATTTTTGCGGAATCAGGATTATCCAGAACGATGTTGCAAAGACCGATGTACAACAATCGCAAATCACCGCAGCAATCTGTTCTATTGAAAAAAGCCAGCGCCTGCCGGTATAAGCCGCGAGCATAATAAAGCCTGCCCATCTCGAAAATGGCTTCCGGCGAATCGTAAGTGCGAAGATTTTCGGTGAAAACTTCCCCGTTAGAAACCGACGAAAGCAAATCCACCAGTTCGTCGGGATAGTGCAATTCCGACCAGTAGGCAGAATATTCGCCGAAAGAAATACAAAACCCCACGAAAACAACCACTATGACTATAATCTTACGCATATTCCCCTATATCCCGAATGATTTCCACTCACCACAATTCGGACACCGCCACATCACCTCATCGGTCTCATATCCGCAGGACGAACAGACCAATTTCGGCTTTTCACACTGCTCAATCAATTTCTCTATATACTTCCTTGCCGTCTGCGCATCCCCTCTGATGCAATTCAATCTTGCCTTTGCAAGCGATATTATTTTCGTATCTTCGGGCGCCTGTTCCAGAAGATTCAATGCGCGCTCGTTTTCCCCCATTTTCTCAAGAATTCTTGCCGCTTCCAGCCTCACAACATCGCTTTCGGGATGCGCATTCAAAATTCTTCCGTAAAGCGCCCTTGCCCTGTCGAACTCGCCCATCTCATAATACGCACTTTCCAGCCTGTCTATCACGATAAAAGCATTTTTGGGATTTTGCTCCACAATTTTTGTCCACCATTCGACGGCGTCCTTCATCTTCTTTTCGGACGCATAGGCATCGCCGATGAAAAGCATAGCAGGAACACAATCCGGCGCATATTTCAAAGCCTCCTTAAATATGACCCTCGCCTTATGCGGGTCATCTTCGAGAAATTTCCGCCCATATTCAACCTTATATAATGCGAGAATGTCCCCGTCGCCGTTGAGGTCCGAAAGAACCTGAAATGCATCGTTCCAGCGCTCAAGATGTTCGAGAATGTCGAGCAAAAGTTCCTTTGACCAGCTGTCAGCACGAAGAGCGATAGCCTGATTTATGTAATCGAGCGCCTTTTCATATTGATTTTCCTTCACGGCGTCCAGCGCGAGAGATTTATATATGCGTGCTTTTTTCTGTGGCTTCAAAAACGCCCGTGCGAGAAGAGAAGTATGAATTTCCCTCGCCCTTGCGACATCGCCCTGCTGACGAAGCAAATCTCCCAGGATTATGTATGCGTCTATGTTCTGCGTGTTCTGTGTGGCAGAATCTTTCAAGTATTTTATCGCAGCCTCATCGTCCCGTTCCACAATTGCCAGAAGCCCCCGTATGAAACTGTCGCTTCCCTTCTTCCTTCGGGACTGCCAATTATACAGCGAAATTCCCGCTATAATTGCCGCAATGAAAAATATCAACAGCACTGCAATAAGACTATTGCTCAGCATTATTCCTCCTTATCCTGAACGCCGATGTCTCGCAAGGGTATCGTTCTCAATTGGTCAAGTTCATCCCGAAGATGATTTATCGAACTTTTCAACTTTGCGATGCGCAGTCTGAGACGAATCTCCTGAGTTATCGACAAAATCAATGCCCACACTACACCGAGAAAAAACGCCCACGCCACAACAGCATTCAGCGAAACATTGGAAAACACCTTATACCCCAGCGAAACCGTATCGATAATCCTATCCTGATTGAGGCTTATAAATCCCGCAAAAGCAAGTATCAATATGAGAAGCATAAGCAAAGATAATATCCGCATATTCCCTCCGATATCTTTTCAATCATAACTTATTTTTCCTTCAGAACTTTGCCATCACCGCATATCAGTGAGACAAAAAACATTATTTTCTGTTCATCGTCTCCTGTGCAATTTTCTTCAACTGCGGCTTTATCCGTTCCCGCGTGATTTTGTCCGCCCTATCGATGAACAGAATTCCGTTTATGTGGTCGTTTTCGTGGCAGAATATCCTCGCCGCCATTCCAACAAGTTCACGCTTATCCCTCCTCTTCACATCGTCGAACCAGCCTTCCGCCACAATTTTCCTCGGTCTTTCGACGGGAAAATACAACCCGGGGAAGGAAAGACAGCCTTCCTCACGAATTAAAGTATCGTCGCTTTCGTCGATAATCTTTGGATTTATCACCCCAACGAGGTCATATCTGCCGCCTCCACGGGGGACTCCGCAAACCATCACAGGAAGCACCAATCCGACCTGCTGTGCCGACAATCCCGCTCCTTCCTTCTCACGACAGACATCCTTCATCTGCTCTATAAGGTTCAACAAGTCTTCGGGCGGTTCGCCGTCAAAATCAACGGGGGATGCCTTCATACGCAAAGTCTTTTCGGGATAATATGTAAAACGCAAATTATGCATATCGTCAATTTTTCAGACAATATAGCGAAATAGATGATTTACACAAGGTTTTTATCCCCAAAAAACAAAATCTATTTTATCAAAATTGCGCGCCTGAAAAATTCCACATCGTTATGACCGAATTTGACAAGGTATATTCCAGAAGACAGGTTCGCCCCATCTATCTGAATAGAATGAACACCAGCAGAAAATTTGTGCAAAGACGAACTGACGATATGACCGGAAATATCAAAAATATCCACGGAAACATCTCCCGCATCGGGCATTGTTATCTCAACCTGCGCAGTCTCGTTGAAAGGATTTGGAACAACCTCTGATATAGTAAATTGCATTGGCTTCCTTTCAGAGACTGCGGTTTCCGAAAAATACACATAGCCAATCTCCCATCCCAGTTCGTCATCATAGGACACATCCGGCACTATGAGAAAATCGTTATCCAGCGGCTGAATATATAGCGTCACACCTTCCACCTCATCATCACGAATGGAAAATGACCCTTCCCCATCAGCTATAATAGGTGTGTATGGCGAAAATGTGAAAGACCCATTATCGACATCTTCCTCCCAGGAAGGCGCAAGCGAAGCAGTGAAGTCAGTTAAAACATCGCCGTCGTAATCTACGGCATACATAGAAATTTCGTTATCCACGCCAACCTGCAGCGTTTCTGGCAAATCTACGCTTAAAATGGCGTGTGTTATTACCATTGCCTCATACGAAACGAGCCCTTCTGCCTCAATTGTGACATATACAGTTTCAGGCTCGGAATTGGAATATGTAAGTCTTCCAACTCCGTTTGTTATCTCAATCGACGAAGAGCAGGAGGCTGAACCATCGTCGTCGGGTTCATCCACAGTGATTGTCGCGGTCCCCGAAAATGCCGGAGAAGGTCCTTCCGTTGACATCACAGCGACGAGAAGCTCGCGCTCCTCGCCAGCAATCAATTCTCCGTAAAGGTCTTCAATCACTCCGATAATTCCACCGACACCAGGGTCAAAGAAGTGCAGAGTCGTCGGTTCGGGAGATTCCAATTCACCTGTAAGAGTCAGAATAACATCTTCCTGAACTTCATCGCGGACGAGAACATAGCCAAAACCATCCACAATCGAGACTATGTCATCCGATAATTCTGCAGAAGTTCCGCCGGTTCCGGTAATCGAAAGTGCCACATTTCCCGAATATGTTTTGTCCACAGCGCCTGCGTCGTCCACCGCGACAATGTCAATCCTCGACCAGATGCCCGTTCTGAAGACATTCATCGAATTTGGAGTATAAATTTCGTAATTTCCCGCAAGAGTTCCCGACACGGGAAGCACCTCAAATTCGATTGTCTGTGATGTGCGGAGGAAACCTGCATCGAACATTCCGCGAAGTTCACCATCAGCAAATTCCATATCAAAATCCTCCGGCGCGGTTGCCGTCAGTTTCAAATTTTTCACACCGTCCCAGAATCTAATCGCATATATCTCATCAACCGGGGCACCGGTCGAATCAAGTATCGAAGCGTATTCGCTTTCCCCAAGGTCGGCGGAAATATATCCATCATAGGAATAATCAATCGTGCAGTTCATATCTACAGCTTGAATTTGAAAGTCAACTGTATCGTTCTGCGCGATGACATTTGGACCGCTGTAATAAAGCGCTGCCGCGCGACCTTCGGGCAAATATATTATTGGCGCCCAGCCCAGAGAATAAAGTTGTGTCCCGGAAACAGCATCCAGATGGACGAAGACGCCAAAGGAATCTGCTTCGTCATCGGAGACCATAAACCCACCAATCCCAGCGGTGAGTGTCAGTTCGTCAGGCTCGACCGATGCCGACGATGCGCCTGCGATATCCATCAAAGTTATGTCCACCACGGTGGAATCGTCGTTCATATCGGGACCATCATCGAGCATCGACAAAGCGATACACCCCGTCGGAAACCCCACAGTGTTGGCAATTCCCTGAAACGCACCGCCAACAAGCATTATAGGTTCATCATCGACAAAACTGACCGAAATCGTGTCAGGCGAAAGAGAGCCGCGCAAATCGGCGACTTCCACAACGACATCTTCAACTTCACTGTCTTGAACGACAAGATATGCAAATCCACCCGCAGCAGGCAGAACAACGGAATCCGACGGTTCCCCACCGAACAGCGAAGAAAGTGCAGCAGAATTATTGTCAATACCCTCAGAAACTATCCTTGCTGCAACCGCAGTCATAATGAGACTTTCGGGCGGAAAATACGAAGGCACAAACAGCCCTTCATCGTCAACAGCGGCGATGCGAATTGGAATGACAGGTCCGCCGCCATCAACGGGATACCTCGTAGGACCATCATAGCTCAGCGAAACCGCAGTGCCGCCACTGGAAAAAACATTTATCCCCGCTGGAACAGAACTCTTTAATGCTCCAGCAACATCCTGCGCATATACGACGATAAATTCGGATTCGCTGTCCGTCAGACCGACCATATAATCGCTGCCATACGAAACATCAATTGTCATAGCGGTATCGCTCATTCCCGTCATAAAATCGTAAAAATAAGCGGAATTATCAGGATTTTCTTCGATAATTCTCAATGTCGCAGAGCCCGCATAACTTCCATCGGGAATTGGACCATCGGCAGAAGCGGTGATGAAAATATACCCACCCGTAGGGAAATCCATAAGAAGCCCACCAATTTTAAGATAAGTCATTTCCTGACCGAAAAGCAGTGTAGAAAATAAAGACAACACAACAAGCGCCCTTTTCATAAAAAAACCTCCTGTTAAGTAATTTGTAATCTTTTATAAAATAGATGGATATGAAAATTTGACAAATGTTTTATCAATTTAGAGATTATTTATTCACTGCTTTTGATTCAGGAATAAAATACATTTCTTGTTTTTTCATCCGCATAATTTATTTGCGCAAATGGGAATATTTCATTAAAATTATAATCAGTTTATTTTATTAAATTATTATGAGGAGGATAAATGAAAATTTCAACAAAGGTTAGGTATGCGGCTCGGGCGATTGTCGAACTTGCGAAATCAAATTCAAAAAAACCAGTTGCCATACAGTGGATTGCATCTCAGCAGGAAATTTCCCCGTCCTATCTCGAACAATTGCTCGCCAAAATGAGATATGCAGGTATAGTCCGCAGTTTCAAAGGTCCAGGTGGAGGATATGTTCTCGCAAGACCGCCGGAAGAAATTTCCCTGCACGATGTCTTCCTCGCCCTTGAAGGTGAAATGGCAATAATAAAGTGCCTGCTGCCAGACGAAAAAAACTGCGATAGAATAGAATATTGCATTATGCGGGTATTCTGGGAAAAATTTCAGGACTCTATGGTTGAAAACTTAAAAAATATAAACTTCGCAGACATAATTGGCGAGGAGAAGAAACTCTTAAAGCGTTTGGGCTATCCAAAACCAAGAAAATTAAAACGCAAAAAGAAGTAATACAAATACCTGAACAAAAATTCAGGGTTTAAAAACTGTGAGCAAATTTCTCGACATATTCTCGTTTGAGGAAGGTGAAAACAATATCGACCTGGTCTGGCATCCTGAAGAAATTGAAATTGACAATGATAAAATCGGACTGCCCGAAGACCTGACACTTGAACTTGTGTGTTTTCGCCACGGGCTTGAAATTTCCTGCACTGGAAGAGTTCAAACAACAGTTATCCTCGAATGTGTGCGGTGCCTTGAAAAATTTGAATATCATCTTAATGAGCCAATCGATTTCATCGTGAGGCTCGCGGCAGGCGCACCATTGAGGGACAAACTGTGGAATGAAGATATAGTGCGTCTCGACCAATACGGCGGAAAACTCGATTTAACTCCACGCATTCACGATGCGATACTGCTCGGCATTCCTCAATATCCCCTCTGTTCAGAGGACTGCAAGGGACTTTGTCCTGTTTGCGGGGCAAATCTCAACAAAACGAAATGCGAACACTACCAGCAAAAATCGAAAAAGAACATCGACGAAAGATGGGAAAAATTGCGAACACTCATAAAATTGGACAAAAAATAACATACAAAGCCATATTTATTCGTTATTTCACAAAAAAACCTTGACAAATGGAATATAATATTTATTGTAAATTTGTTTGCTAACTTTAACAGGAGGTTTTTTTGATGGCTCGTGGTCGTGTGAAAAGGTTCGATGAAAAGAAGGGATATGGTTTCATCGAACAGGAAGGTGGTGGACCTGATGTGTTTGTGCATTATTCCGATGTCGTTGGTGAAGGATTCCGCACTCTTTCTCCTGGAGATGAGGTGGAGTTCGACCTGGCAGAAGGCGAAAAAGGACTCAAGGCGCTGAATGTCCATAAAATATAGTAGGGCTATGTAAGAACATCGAAAACAGCGAATTACATATAAATTTGTGCCTTGATGTAAAAAAGCCCCGATGGTTCATCGGGGCTTTTTGTATATTGTAAATTTTCAAATCCACAATATAAATTTCTTGCGTTATTTACTTAGAAGCAATAATTTTCAAAAAAATTCTGGAGGCGAAGATGTCCATATATGTCGATGAAAAAACAAAAGTTCTGGTTCAGGGTATAACGGGGCGCGATGGTGCATTTCACACGAAGTTGATGCTCGACTACGGCACAAAAGTCGTTGCAGGAGTTACTCCCGGCAAGGGCGGACAGGAAGTTCACGGCGTTCCAGTATTCAACACTGTTCGCGAAGCTGTCGAACAGACGGAAGCAAACACATCCATTGTATTCGTTCCGCCGAAATTTGCATCTGACGCCGTGTTTGAAGCGGCAGAATCTGGAATATCACTCATCGTAACGATAAGCGAAGGAATTCCTGCACTCGAAGAGGCAAAAATATACGATTTTTTGAAAAAAGTCGGCGCAAGAATGATAGGACCAAATTGCCCCGGCATAATTTCTCCTGGGAAAAGCAAAGTCGGCATTCTGCCCGCACAAATCTTTAAGCAGGGAAACATCGGTGTAGTCTCCCGTTCGGGAACGCTCACATACGAAGTGGTAAACAATCTCACCAATGCTGGTTTTGGGCAATCCACCTGCATCGGCATCGGCGGAGACCCCATCATTGGAACTAATTTCATCGATACGCTGACCGAATTCCAGAATGATGACGAAACTGAAGGTGTTGTCCTCATAGGTGAAATTGGCGGCACCGACGAACAGGAAGCGGCAGACTTCATCCGGGCTAATCTGACGAAGTCCGTTGTCGCCTTCATTGCAGGTCAAACCGCTCCTCCAGGGAAAAGAATGGGACACGCAGGAGCCATCATCTCCGGTTCGGAAGGAACTGCGGAAGAGAAGATTAAGAAGTTCGAAGAGTGCGGCGTGCCTGTGGCTAAAATACCATCCGAAATTCCAGAATTGATGAAAGAGCAATTGGGGAGATGATATTTTTGAGAATGCAGTCGTCATACGGTGATGCATCGTCCTTTCCGCGGCGATTGTTAGAACAAAATTCTTCGCTTATGAAATGAAGTATCTCACTTCAGAAGACATTTCCATGCTCGAAAACTGCACGATGTGTCCTCGTCGATGCGGTGTGGACAGGTTTTCTGCGGTTGACATCTGCGGCGCTTCTGCAGATGTGGAAATATCCAGCGTAAACCTGCACTTCGGCGAAGAACCACCCATTTCTGGCAAAAGTGGTTCGGGAACGATTTTCTTCACGCACTGTAATCTGAAATGTGTATACTGCCAGAACTATCCGATAAGTCAGCAGGGGGTGGGTCGAAAGTACACCATTGATGAACTGGCTGATGCGATGCTTTTTTTGCAAAATCGCGGAGCACACAATATAAATTTTGTGACACCTTCTCATTATGTTGTTCAAATTCATCGCGCAATCGTTATTGCGAAGAAGCGCGGGTTGAAAATCCCCATCGTTTACAACACAAGCGGATACGACAGTTCGGAGGCGCTTGACATAATTGGAGAAGTGGTCGATATTTTTATGCCCGACTTGCGCTACTGGGACAGCATATATGCAAAGAAATATTCAGGCGCGGAAGACTATCCCGAAATT
This sequence comes from bacterium, assembly GCA_021161555.1. Lineage (GTDB taxonomy): Bacteria > UBP14 > UBA6098 > B30-G16 > B30-G16 > JAGHAI01. The sequence continues at coordinate 527 of JAGHAI010000209.1, read as the reverse complement.
GCGCGCGAAGCGGTTAAGAAAATGCACCACCTCGTTGGTGACCTCGAAATTGACGCCGATGGAATTGCCCGCCGTGGAATTTTAATCAGACTGCTCGTTCTACCGGAAAACATATCTGGAACTGTGAAAACACTGCATTGGATTGCAGAAAACCTGGGAACGAAGACATATTTAAGCGTGATGAGCCAGTATTTTCCGGCAAATTTAGCGCACAAAAATCCTCCACTGAACAGAAAAATCACACCGCAGGAATATCTCGATGTCCTCGATACAGTTGATAAACTGGGTTTTAAGCGCGGCTATATCCAGCAAATTCCATAAGGTAGCATTTTGTCTTTCCCAGCAGGAAGAATAATTTATAAAACCTCCCAGATTACACAAAATTGAGTTATATTTTTTGATTTGTTAAACGAGTTAAATTTTTTTTACGATTTGTTAGAATTTTTACAGGTGAGATTTTTGCGAGAAATTTTTGCGAAATTTCTTTCATTTATTGCCGAAACATATTTTTTTTAAAACATTATAAT
>JAGHAI010000161.1 GCA_021161555.1 bacterium | reverse complement strand
TCTTATTGCACAATATATTAGATTTTGGAATAGTTAATTTTATATCTTCAGCAATAGCCAGAGAAAAAAGCTCCGTCGTATCCGGGCAATCTTTTGAATATAAAACTTTCCAGCCCGTCTTCTGAAAATCGAGGGAATATAGCCTGCCACCAATGGAATCCATAACTGCCATCACGGAATACTCCGGCGACGAGAAATAGACATTATACACAGTTCTATCCTTGTATTTATCCTTGTGTCCCACATTGGCAATCAGCGACGAAATCTTTTTCATCTGAGGAATGACAATATCAAAATTCTGCGTATTGTTGTCGCTCCACAACTTCACCTGCTTGGAAACTATAGCCCACAGCGGGAAAAAATTCAGGTCCAGCAGAAAAGGTGCAGAAGAAAGACTTTTTTCAAAAACATTTTCCGCCTTTGATTTTACGATGCGATTTTTATCATCACCCTTTTCGCCCCCCTGCCTCAAAAACTCAACAGAAATTTTCACTGAACCGTCGCTATATGAAGAATGAAACTTGATTGAATCATTTATCGTTATTTCATAATCCACAAGAGCCATAGCTGCATCGAGTTGAGCATCCACCTTCTGTCGCAGAACCTTTTTTTCATTGCTCATTTTTGTGAATAAAATCGTCCATCCGGAAAAATGCCACCCGTCGCCGGATATCGCGAGAGAATATCCCGCAGCACCCACTTGCTTTCCAGATTTTTCAACTGAAAAGTATCCCGTTTCAGGCGGCATACCAATATATTTCATCTGCGTGCCCTCATCATTCTGGGCAAAAAGTAAAACAGTTATCAACAATATTATCAACAGGGTAAGTCGCTGTGCCATAAGCAGTTCTCCTATATTATCAACAGCTCGTATAGACTTATGCACATAATATCAACAAAGAAATTTCTTCCTCTCACCCCAATTCAAGGAAAAAGGCAAACAACAGGAGCTATTGAAAATCATTTGACAGCCAAACAATCCACGAGATTGCTGAAACTACATAAGTGTCCCGTGCCACTCTGTCGTCAGCTGTTTTTTCTTCACACCTTCAGGAATATAATCGGGCAGAATCATCGGGCTTACTACATCTTTTGGAATGCCTACTTCCTTCAGTTCCCTTTCAAAATCAATCACATGCTGCAGGGTCAGTTTCCCAATTTTCACGCTTTTTATGTATTCTGCGGCATTTATTCCGGCAATTTTTCCGAAGACATTGTAGTCGAGGACGGAATTGCCCATCAACCTATTTCTTCCGTGCAGTCCGCCAGAAGCTTCGCCTGCTACATATAGCCCGGGAATGGAAGTCTCCGCCCTCTCATTTATCTCAATACCGCCGTTCTGATAGTGCAGTGTTGGATATACAAGCATCGGTTCCTTTGTTATATCAATTCCGAACCTGTGAAACTGACGCACCATTGCCGGAAGCGCATTGTGGATTGTTCCCTCGCCGTTTAACATATCGATAATTGGAGAATCGAGCCATACACCGACACGACCAGACGGCGTCTTTATACCGTTGTCTCTTTCTGTGCATTCCCTTATAAAGTTTGCTGCCTCCACATCCCGCGGTTCAAGTGGGAACACAAAAAGTTCACCGTGCTTATTAACGGGCTGTCCTCCCAGACCACGAACCTTTTCCGTGATTAAAAATCCCGCAATCTGCTCGGGATACACAGCGCCGGTTGGATGATACTGAACGGAATCCATATACAAAAGTTTTGCTCCAGCGCGATAAGCCAGCACAAGACCATCGGCGGTGGCACCATAATGATTCGTGGTGGCAAAACCCTTTATGTGAAGACGGCCAAACCCACCTGTGGTGATAATTGTCGCCTTCGCCTTGACGAGATAATATTCCTCCGTCTCCAGATTATACAATATCGCTCCTGCTGCTTTTCCCTCGTCGTCCAGAACAAGTTCCACAGCGGGATTGAATTCGAGCACATCGATTTCATCGGGATGATTTCTCACCTCGTCCCTGAGATTTCTCATAATTTCTGCGCCTGTATAGTCCCTTGCGGACAGCATCCTTCTGCGAGAAGTTCCACCACCAGCCTTTGTGGTAAGATTACCATTTTCATCCCTGTCCCACATTACGCCGAGTTGCTGTAGCCATTTAACAATAAACGGTGCATTCATAGTAAGTGTTTTTACCAATTCGGGCTTGTTATCGAAATGGCCACCGCCGATAATATCAAGATAGTGAATTACAGGCGAATCGTGAGGATTGACAGCTGCCTGCATTCCACCCTGAGACATCATAGAGTTTGCATCGCCGAGACGAAGTTTTTGGGAAATTATGACCTTTGCGCCGTTCTGAATTGCCCACAGCGCAGCCATACATCCACCACCACCGCCACCTATTATCAAAATATCGGTCTCGTAATCGGGGGCAGATAGGTCAAATTTTTTGGGGTCGATACGGGAATGTGCTTCGAGCAAATCTACCACCTTTGATGTCAGCTTTTCCCCTTTATTAGGACCAACTCTAACCTCACGCCTCGCATCGGGCGTGTAATCGGGATGGAATTTCCTCAACACCTCATCGCGCTCCTCCTCCGTCATCGGCTTAAAAACTTTGCTCAACCCCGCTTTTGCAAGCTCAAGCCTCTTGGGCCGCGTGGCTTCCACCTTCCTTATAGATTCCCTCATATATTCCGGATACATCTTTCCTCCTGAAAAATTTATACGCTTTTACAGGCAACTATGTTATTTGAAAATCGAGGTCTCTCTCATAATATCTCTTTTCCAGCTTTTCTCGAGAAAGACTCATAATCTCCTTCATCTCCTCGTCGAATTTTCCTTCTTCAATTTCCTTCAATCTCGCCGGAAGATATTCCCCGAGCTTTGCGAGATATTTTCCATATAATCTTCTCGCGAGAATACCCACATTGTAGTGGACGATTTCAGCCGGACAACGAGCGGCACAGAGACCACACATAATACAGTCGAAGCTGAGATGCGCCACTTTTTCAATATCTCCCCTTATCGCTGCCTGAATGTAATCCATAACTTCAAGTTCCTGTGGACAGGCTTTTGTGCAGGTATTACAGGCAACACAGCGATTTATCTCGGGATAGATGGCGCTCAACACTTCGGTGCTCGGCTTCAACTTCTCGATGTCATAAACTTTCTTTAATGCGGGGAAAAACGGCAACTGTGCAAGATACATATCAGGCTCAACCACGGTCTGGCAGGCAAGTCCATATTGAATTTTGTATGATTTTGGGGTTCGATACACGGTGGCACAGGCACCGCAAAAGCCTTCCCTGCAGCCAGCACCACGCTTTATTTGATAGCCCGCATACTCCAGCGCACCCATTATAGTCGATGCCGCAGGAACAAAATATCTCTTGCCCATAATATAGACGGGAACCATCTCTTTGGGAACTTCATCCGCCTTCTTCTTGCGCGTTCTCGTTCCCCTCGACGACGACTTCGCCATAGAAAGACCTCCAATTGTTTTGTCGCTATGAGAATATATGAAATCCTTTCAAAAACAAAAGTGTAAAAACCTAATCGACATTAAAAATTCTAAAATCCTCTATAAGCAATAGAGACTTTATGTGCCATACCGAGCAATCCATAATTCTGCATTGCATAATCAAGAGAAAATTTTTTGTAATATATACCAGCACCCGCCGTAATTCCATTCAATGTTTCGGAATCCGATGGGTCTTCCTCTGCCTTTGGCTGCAAAATATATCCAAACCTGAGAGCAAAATTTTTTATAAAATCCAGCTCCATTCCAGCCCGCGCTTTGAAATCTATATCCGTTCCCGTTTCAACCTGCGCACCAAAAACACCAGGAAAACCTGGCAAATCGTATGATGTTCCTGCTTTGACTGTCAGCGGCAGTGGATATTTTTCGTCAGTGTATCCGCCAATCATCGAGCCAATGTTTGTAACAACAATTCCAGCCCGCAATTTGTCTCGCTCAAAACTGAACATAGCGCCGACATCTCCGCACAAAGCCGAAGCAGAAAAGGTATCTGCAAAAGAATACAGAAACTTCATCGCACCGCCGATTGAAACAACCTTCGACAATTTTCTCGAATATGTCATCTCAACTGAAAAATCGCCCACTGAAAAAGTTCCGTTTTCGTATCCTTCCCCGTCGGTTCTCACGAAATCGCCGCCATAGGAAATCGTCTTCAGCGCAACAGCAGCATAATCATTCCTGCCAAGGGATTGATGATATGCGGCATATCCAGCATTGAACATTCCCCACAGATTTTCATATTCAACGGAAACGCCGCGATATTTTAAAAAGCCCACCGCTGCGGGATTGTAGGAAAATCCATCCTGAGATTTTCCCCATCCGACATAAGCACCGCCGAGAGCGGAACCCCTCGCGCCGGTATCGTTCTTCAACAAATATGAAAATGCAGTCGTGCCGACATCATCAGAAGGCGACAGCCCGAAGATAATGAAAATAAACGATAATAGCGCTACAATAATCTTCAACATTAACCTGCTCCTCACATTTTTATGCTAAACATCTTTTGTCTGCTCTTTGCCGAGATTGAACGCCTTGATATTCGCCTCGAGAAATTTTTGTGGCACCCTATTCTCCATCGCCTTTTTCCATATCTCATCCGAAAAGGGCAGAAAATTCGACAGCGCACCGAGAAGGACTACATTCACGGCGCGAGAAGTTCCCGCCTCCTTTGCAAGTTTAAGTCCATCAATCACAAGCACATCAGGAACTGCTTTCCTTATTTTATCGAAGATATTTTCGGGATATTCCGCAGCGCCAGAAGCAACAGTTGCAGGCATTATAGGGCGGGAATTTACTATGATTTTCCCCTCTGGCTTTGCATAGTGAAGAGTTCTCAGCGCTTCAAGAGGCTCAAAAGCGAGAAGAACATCCGCTTCACCTGGCGTCAGCAGAGGCGAATGCACTTCATCACCGAATCTCACAGCGCTAACAACAGAACCACCACGCTGAGCCATTCCGTGAACTTCGGATTTTTTTACATCGAAACCTGCGAGCATCGCCACCTCGGACAGCAATTCGCTCGCAAGGATAGTCCCCTGACCACCTACGCCTGTTATAAACACCGATGTGGTATTCAATTTAACCCTCCAATTTATATTTTACATTATATAATTTGCATAATACTTTGCAATATAAAATGTTATATAATAGAAAAGAAAATAAAAACCGCAAAATAACTACCTCGCAAGAATAACTTTCGTCACCGCCGCCTTACCCTTCGCCTTCACCTCCACAAGATACATTCCCGCAGGAACATCCCTGCCGACAAAATCTCTGCCATCCCATTTAAGTGAAACATCGCCGACTCTCGTTCCAGAACCGAGCGATTTCACCAGCCTTCCAGAAAAATCAAAGACATTTGCCGAAAACCACCCATTGGATTTGAAACTAATAGAAATAGCGCTGTTAAACGGATTTGGAAAAGCAAATAACTTTAAGATATCAGGTTTTTCTTCCAGTTCGTTATGTTCCTCCACATCTGCCGTATATTGAAATCCAAGCCATCTTATCATATTTGCTATTAGCGTATCTCTGCATTCATATCCAGGCGCTCCGTTTGTCAGTCCTTCCAGTCCAACTTCAAACAGCACAGTCTTTGCCCCGGAGGAAAGAGAATCCCTTATTGCGGCAAAATTGTCGGGATTTGCGTCCATATTGTATCGCATAAATCCTACTCCGCTCCCCGTAGGATTTGCCGTTCCAAACGAAACCTGATTTCCAGCGGCATCGGAAGACGACCACGCATTAAATCGAGTGGTGCTGCTTATGCTAATTGGGTCGTCGTCAACCCCTCTTATATCCGAACCCCACATTCTCAAAACGAGGTCTTCGTTGTGGATTGCTCCAAAATAATCGGACAGAAATTCCGGCGCACGAACGCCAAGGGTATCGGGAAGATACTGTCCGGTTAAAATCAGGCTTTTGCCAATATCGGCGAGATATTCAAACAGCGAAATTTCCTCATCGAACAGAAGATTAACGCTATCATTCCCCGTAGATATGATAAATATTTTGAAAAAGTCGGTTGCAAGGGCAGAATCTATAATACCTCGTTCGCTTCTATCCCAGTAGTCATAGACGACAGCGCCCCTATCGAGAGTTGTGGTTATATAATTGTCATAAGAATCTCCGCCATCACAATCGTAGAAGAGAATTGGCGCATACCCGAGCATAAATTTTATGTGATAATCCATCATAAAATCGCTGCTGCCGCTTTCGAGAGTGACGACAATTTCAACAGGATGACCGTAATCCTGATGGGGATTCATTCTGAAAGTTATGGGGTCGCTTTCATTATTTCCGCTGTCTCCAGGCGCAATCGAACCGAGAGCACAGACACTGTCAATAAATTGAATTGCTGTATCATCCGAGGAAACAGTGATTGTAATGTCTTCTGCGGGCTGCCATTCCGGGTCATTCACAAAATAAAGGAAAAGTTGTCCCTGCTCACCCTGAACAACTCTGCCATCGCCATCTGTATCCTCGATGTAGAAAGTATCAAGGTCGAGATATGGAAAAATCCACTGATACAGCGATTTAAATGCATTGACTCGCCCCGTGCCAATCAAACCTATATATTCAGGGTTCAGGTCGTCGATGTTATCAGTTCCCTGTTCGACCCTCTCCCTAATCCATTCGTTCGACGAATCGGGATAAACATAGCGCAGAAGAGCCGCCACACCAGAAGCAACAGGTGTTGCCATAGAAGTTCCGTCATAGGAAATGTATGTGCTGCCCACAACTGTGGAATAGATGGACACACCTGGCGCAGAAACACTAACCCAGCTTCCGTAATTGGAAAAATCTGCCTTGTAGTCGTAATGGTCTGTTGCGGCAACACCGATAACAGTATTATAACCCGATGGATAATGTCTTGTGGATACACCATCATTTCCCGCAGCACCGAGCATAACTATACCTGCATCCCAGCATTGCTGAAGACTATATCGTTCAGAATTACTGTAAAATGTATCGCCATAGGAGAAATTTAATACTTCAATCGGAGGCGACAACGACCTGGCATAACCGAGAGCAGATATTACGGCGGAACTTATGTGATATGGCGTTCCAACCGCAGGAGCGATATCCGTTCTCAAACATACAATATCCGCCTGCCAGCACACTCCCGCTACACCTATCCCATTATTTCCCACAGCGGCAAGAGCACCAGAACAATGAGTTCCGTGTCCGTCAAAATCATCAGGGTCGTTATCTTCATCCACGCCATCCTCACCTGGCATAACTTCTACTTCGGGAACATCAACAAAATCCCAGCCTATGAAATCGTCAACATATCCATTGCCATCGTCGTCCACACCATTTATATCGTCGGGGTCAAAGGGAACACCATCGCTATCGAGGTCTTCACCAGGATTTACCCAGATATTGTCGTAAAGGTCGGGATGATACCATTCAACACCTTCAATAACCGACACCTTTATGGAATGCGAACCTGTGGCATAATTCCATGCAAATGGTGCATCAATCTTGTTGTGAAACCACTGATGACGATAACCAGGGTCGTCTGGAATTTTGCAGACTGGATGTAGATAGTCGGGGTCGGAAAATATAACATATTGGCATCTTTCAAATGCCCTGCAGACAGATGGTATCAGAGAAGAATCCACATCAGCATAGAAGAGAAATTGATTTCTGACATTGTAGTTTGCCCTATTCACATTCTCGTTTGGGACAATTGGAAACAACTTCTTTGCCCTATAGACGCCAAAATATTGAATAAGTGAATCGATTTTGGCAATACCGCAGGAAATTTGTCCGCCATCTGATTGTGAAAATTCTATGTTGGGTTCGGGATAAAAGAGAACGAGAAATTGATGAGGCATCCAGCCATACTCACCAGAAAAGGAAAATGAAAAAGCCAACCCAAGAACAATCAGGAAAATGACAAAACGCATTATTTCCTCCTTCAAATTCAATTCAACTTCAATCTCATAAAAAACATCCGATGAAATCAATAGTCAAAGTTTTTTTGAAACTCATCGATAATTTTTTTTGGAAATCAAACTAAATTCTTAAAAAAAGTTGACATATTTCTATGTTAAAATTATTTTAATTTCCGCTTAATTCACAAAATAATGTCAAACCAATATCAGTAAATCGATGTTTTCATTATTTGAACAAATAACTAATCTTCCCGCTCATTTTCTATTCCTGGGCACGCTGGGAGTTGGCATTGTGATTGTTCTTGCGGGTTCCTGGCTCTCACGCCTTGGAGATAAACTCGCCGAAATTACGGGATTGTCGAGTTCCTGGATAGGCATAATTCTACTTGCCACTATAACATCGGTTCCTGAACTTGCGGCAACGTTCACATCCGTCGCTGCGGGAGTTAAAGACATAGGCGTGGGCAATGTGTTCGGAAGCAATATGTTCAATATGTTCATCATTGCAATACTCGACTTTCTGCAGGGTCCAGGGCCTGTTATGCTTTCGGTCAGCGCGACGCAGATACTTCCTGCCGCACAGGGGATTTTTCTTATGGCACTTGCCGCTGCAGGAATTTTTGCCGTGCAAAGTTCCCCAGAAGCGGACGGCGAATATCTCGGATGGCTATTCAGCTCACTATTGCTGATTTCCTGGGTTGTCGGAACATTCATAACATTTCGTTCCGAACAAGCTACCGTGTCCGACGAGGAATATAGACGAAAGCCAAATCGAAAGGAGCTTCGGAAAGTTATAATAAACTTTGGCATTGCAACAACGATAGTTATTATAGCGGGAATAATATTGATAGCGTTCGCAAAGGGCATTGCACAGGCGCAATTTCACATAGGGAAACTGACATTTCAACTCGGAAACAGTTTTGCAGGAACAATTATTGTCGCAATCGTCACATCTCTGCCAGAACTTGTCGTTTCCATAAGTGCATACCGAATTGGCGCGGTGAATATGGCTATCGCAAACCTTTTCGGAAGCAATACATACAATATGCTTCTCATCCCGATAATGGAGATAATTACGCCCAAGCAGAGCATATTTTCGGGTTTGCAAAATGTTCATCTCATAACAGCTTGTTTTGCAATCATCCTGACGTCAGTGGCGATAATGGGCGTTGTATATCGTTCCAGAAAAAGCATACTATATCTTGGCTGGGATGCCATCGCAATTCTAGGATTCTTCTTGCTCGGCAACTACATATTTTTCACCATAGCAATTAGCGTTCATTGATATGAAATTAGCGAGAATAGATGGCAAAATATATTGCAGTGCATCGGATGAGAAACTAAAAGGTGTGAAATTATATATAATTCAACCGCTCGATGACAATCTTTCGCCGATGGGAAAGCGCATCATTGCTGTGGACGGTGTTGGCGCACAGGAAGGACAAATCGTGTTCTGGGTTTCTGCCAGAGAAGCTACACTTGCAATACCAGATATGGAAATACCCGCTGACGCTGGGATAGTGGGCATCGTAGATAGTATTAACCAACAAGACGATGGGGAATGATTATGGATAGACAACGAAAAACACGGACTGCAAAAATCTTGATGTTATTCATCTTTGTCCTTTTATTTTCGCTAATTTCAGGGTGCAGTGGAAAGGTTTATGAGGGCAAATACATAAGCACAAAAGTTCCATACGACCCGATAGACGAATTCAAATATGAAGGCTGGGTAATTTTGGCTTTTCAAACGCCTGGCAAACGCCCTGAGGAAGGGAAACTTTTTGAATTCTGGCTGTTCCGCAATGGTGAGAAGCGCCGTGAAATGTGGCTTTCTGCAAAAATTGTCAACAAGAGAATGTTCTTCCTTCAGGAGCGCATTGGGGAAAATATTATTTCCCACGCGAGTTTCTCTGCACCGCCGACATACGAAGCAATCAAAGAAAGATTAAAAGCACTTTTAAGCAGCGAGTCAAAAAACAATTGACAACTTTGATTACGAAAAATATTTTTCAATCAGATTAAATTCTTTGCTTTATGGCGACAATGAACGCATTTTAAAAATTCTCAAATGTCTTTTGGGGGGATACTCCTTCGCATAATGCAATACAATTTGAATAATTTCAATGCCTGGTGCTGTGAGAAAATTTGCGTTCATACATATTGTCGCCCTATTTTTTTCATTTGCCTTTGCCACGCTCGACATATCTCTTCAAAGCGAAGGCAGATACTTTCTTCCATACGAGGACAGATTTGAACCCGACCTCCTGTCAATAACCGATAATAAAGCGTGTCTATCATACGATAAAGTTGATGTTCAGCGCCGCGCTGTGGTGGATTTCGACCTCGGCGTCGTATTTTTATATGAGACAGTCGATGGCGTGGACATATACGCTCCTCGAGCCGTGTCAATCGATTCCTTCCTGGCAAACATAGAATGGGCAAGGTGGCAGATTGAAATCAAAAAGGCGAAAAAGGAACAGAAGAAAAAGAAAACTAAAATCGAAATTCCTATGGAAAATCTTCCGCCTGGTGTGAGAACGATTATCGGCACAGGCGGCGCAGGACTGACAATCAACGGTTCGTACAAAATTTCTCTTTCGGGTAGAAGCGAATGGTCGGATAACGAAGCATATATGGGCAGCAAATGGCCTCAACTGCAGATGGAACAGGACTCTCGGTTCACAATCACTGGAAACATAGGTTCTAAAATAAAGGTAAAAGTTGACCAGGACAGCCAGCGAGAAACAGACCTCGAAAATACAATCAACATAAAATATACAGGCGAAGAGGACGATGTCGTCCAATCGATTGAAGCGGGAAATACCACATTATCGCTCACCGGACCATCGCTCATCGGATACAGCGAACAGGTTCAGGGACTTTTTGGAATAAAGAGCGTCTTTCAGGTCGGCGATTGGAACATCACCGCAATAGCAAGCCAGGAAAAGGCAAATACAGTGAAAGGAACATATAGACCTGGCATGACACGGGAAAGTGTTCACCTTGAAGACTATGAATATCAAGCACGCACATACTACTACATAGACGATGAGTATGCCTCATACTCATACAATCCCGATGATTCGATAAGTTTTTTCGAACTATACAGCACAGGCGAATCGGGAACATATATTTTCGGCTGGGCAATGACCAATCCGGGAAATTCCATAGATGACATTCCGGCGGATTTGACGACAACCGACACAACCGAATCGGGGTATTTCGTAAAAATTGACCCATCACAATACTACATAAATAGAAGAGCGGGCTGGTTCAGATTGAATAATTCCGCCTACAGTTCCGACATTATCGGCGTCAGATACATCGTGAGCCATAGCGACGGCACGGCTGATACAGTGGGGTTCGCCAGCGGAGATACCGTTTACCTTAAAATGATAAAACCCTCCACTCTCACCCCTGACCATCCCTGCTGGGATTATGAATGGCGAAATGTATATTATCTCGGTATGAGAGACATTCAACTTGACCAGACATTCATACACCTTTTTCGAAAAATTACTCCCGATTCAATCGAAACCACGCCAGATAATTCAAATGTATTTATGCTCACCTGGTATGGAATGGATTCCATAGATGTAAACGGTGACCCCGCACCTAACGGCGACGGAATTGTGGACCAATCTTCATACTACATCGATGCAGCACGGGGGGAACTTATCTTCACCGTTCCGCATCCATTCGACCCGCAGGATATAGACATCGCAATTGCACCTGGACTTGCAAATTTCCCTGACTCGCTCAGAAATCCCGCAATATACAATTCCACAAGTTCAACAGAATGGGGATATAGCAGCCATATGTTCATCTATGGCGAAGTTAAAGGCTTTTCTACAGTAATCAATCTCAATACATACAACATCATCCCTGGCAGTGAAGTTGTGAAACTGAATGGAGAAAAATTGATTAAGGATGTGGATTATTCGATAATATATGAAATCGGACAGATTCGTCTTCTCTCGGACAGAGCAAGAGACCCAAATGCAAGCATAGAAATCACATACGAATCGCAACCATTTTTCGCTCTGCAGCAGAAAACCCTGCTCGGCAGCAGAATACAGTATGACCTGGGGGAAGATTCCTGGTTCGGCATAACTGGATTGTATAAAGGTGTGACCACACCCGAACGAAGGCCGAGAGTCGGCGGTGAACCATCACAAACTTTTCTCTATGATTTTGACTTAAGATTATCGCAGGAACTGCCATTCCTCACAAGTGCAATAGATGCACTTCCACTTTTGCAGACCGATGCGCCATCGAAGGCAGTTCTATCCCTCGAAACTGCGCAAATTCTCTCAAATCCAAATACCATTGGAGAAGCATACCTCGACGATTTTGAAGGAAGCAAAAGCACCGACCAGATATCAATCATAAGGACTATGTGGACGCCTGCAAGTCCGCCTTATGGATATAGCGGACAGCCGCGGGCGAAAATGATATGGTATAACCCATACGACCGGGTTCCCGTGAAGGAAATCTGGGTCAACCGTGATGTCCGTTCGGAAGAAAGCAAAACGGATGTTCTTCATCTCGAATTCTACGACACGACTACGGTCGCTGGCGATTCATTGCCCTGGGCGGGCGTTATGCAATACATAAACCCGGCATACCAGGACCAGCAAAATGCCCAATTCATAGAAATCTGGGTCAAGGGCGACGAAGGAATTCTCACGATAGATATAGGACGAATTAGCGAGGACGCAAATGATAATGGAAAACTGGACACAGAAGACAAACCTATCGGGGGAATTTATGATAACATATTAAATCAGGATGAGGACACGGGATTGGATACGCTATTTGACGAAGACGAACCCGGGTATGACCCCATTACAAATCCCGACCCTGACGGAGATAACTGGTACTACGACCCCGATGTTGACCCATACGACTATTCACACATAAATGGAACCGAAGGAAATAAAGACGACCCTCTTGGAATAAAGAAACCAGATACAGAAGACCTGAACAGAAATGGTGTGATTGACTGTTCAAACGATTACTACGAATTTTCCATCGACCTGAGCAGCGATGTGTTTCAGGTTGGCGAAACAAATCCATACGGATGGAAGATGTATCGAATTCCGCTTATGGATTCGCTCTATACAACCGTTGAAGACGGAAGAGTCTGGCACAGGACGGAAATCGGCAATCCAAATTTTCAATACATAAAATACATTCGTCTCTGGTTGAAGAACATAGAAGATGGACACGCGGATGTGGAAATCGCACAGATAGGCTTCGTTCACAATCAGTGGGACGAGGACTTTGACCATTTTGAAGTCGCCGTTAAAAATTCACAGGAAGACCTCGATTATTCACCACCACCTGGTGTATCAGGAGAAAGAGACCCCACAACTGGACTGACTCTTGCGGAACAATCGCTGATGCTGAAATACACAAATCTTCCTCCCCTCGACACTGTGTATGCCATCAAAACGCTTTCGGAAAAGGAAGATTATACGCAGTATGGGAAACTGACTATGTGGGTTCACTTTGACAGCGCAGGTTCAGAAGGAACACCGCCGTTATTTTTCTTCCGACTGGGCGATGACCAGGGAAATTTTTATGAATACAGAACACTGCCCCTCAAAGACGGATGGAGTGAGGAGAACAGAATCGAAATTCCCTTCGATGAAATTACCTTCTTCAAACAGCAATATCAGGAAGCACAGAGCGACACCACAGGCGCGACGCCATATCCCGATTCTATGGCATCAAATGGAAATGGATATTATCGAATAATAGGAGCACCTACGCTGACAAGCATAAAGCGGTTCGAGGTGGGCATCATCAATCCCGACCCGAACTTCCCTATTTCGGGGGAAATATGGTGCGACGAACTTGTGATAAGCGACATACGAAAGGAAGATGGCAGAGCGTATCTGGGGAATTTAAGCATCACTGCGGCGGACTTTGCGAGTTTCACAGCCAATATCACGAAAAAGGACGATGACTTCCACGGATTAACCACAACGAGCAGAACCTCGTCCTATGGTTATCATTCATCGTCATCGAACAATAAGGCGTCAACGCTCACGCAAACATATAATGCCAACTTCACGATGGGCAAATTCTTCCCGATACGATGGGGGGTAAATCTGCCTCTTGCGCTGGGATATAGCCACGAAATCAGTATCCCGAGGTTGATGACAAATTCCGATGTCGTGGTTCCAGATTCGCTGCGCGATGAAGAAAAAACAATAACTGAAAAGAAAAACATATCTATGATGGGCATTGGCATAGCGCCAGAAGAGCCATCACCGACGATGGGAATTTTCGTCGTGCCGAATAAACTATCATATACATATCAAAACAGTCGTTCATCATCGCCGACGACGCCGATAAACAATTCTACAAATTATCAAATAACGCACAATTACAATTTATCACCAAGCATAGAAAACACGAGATGGGTAATTCGCGGTGAACCTGCGGATTCATCGAGAGGTAAAAGAGGCGGAGCAATATCGATATCCTACATTCCATCGTCCATTTATTTCAACACAAATATCAATGAAAATTTGACAAATCAAGTAAATCAATATGGCACTCACACGAGAACATTTTCCCGAACTTTGAAGCACGATACGAAACTGCAGTATAAACCTGTTGAAACTGTCACCGCTCATTTTAACTTAAGCCTCGACAGAGATATTCACAATCCAGGTTGGTTTCACTTCGGTCCACCGACAATTATAGGAAAGGGCAACAGCAAGACAATAGACGACGGCGTAAACTGGTCGCCCAAATTTTTAAAATTCCTCACCCAACGATACGACATTATGGCAAACTACAACGAAAACACCAAAAATCCATCCGCTGGAACTTTTGGCACAGTTTCACAGCGAAGAACATTTAAATCAGATTTTACCCTCAATTGGAAAAAACTCATCGGCGAAAGCGGTCGTTCATCCCGCAGGGGAAGAAGCTCAGGTTCGTCCAGTGGAGAATCGAAGGCTCAATCTTCCGAAGAAGAATCCTCCGTGTGGTCATCGACAAAATCTATCGTGAGAAAACTGGATAATCTCCGCGTCACATTCAACTGGGACGAACAGAACAGCCAGCCCAATCTTGCATCGCGACCGGGGAGGATGTTCCAGCTCGGCTTTACGGACAAACCAGGTGTGCCAGTATATTCGGAAAATACAAGCACTGCAAACAACGAAAGCAAAACATACACTAAGACGCTGAACGCTTCCACAGGAGCATCACTGCCGAAGGACATTTCTATGAAAACAAGATATAAATATACTTCAACTAAAAATCTATCAGCATCGAGCAACACAAGAAATTCATCACAGACATTTCCTGATTTGTCTTTCACCTGGGGCTTCGTCAACAAGATGAAATTTTTTAAAAAATTTGCAAAGTCAACCAGTGCAAAAAGCAATTGGGCATATACGCTGTCTAAAAATTTCAACGAGGAAGAACTTCAGCAGAAAACTTCATCCAATAAATTTTCACCTCTACTTGGAATGAATTTTACGATGAAAGGCGGATGGACTCTTGACTTGAATTACAACAGGGAGACATCGCTCCAGGAAACATATACGGCAAATCAAATCAGCTATCAGGGAACGGGGAAAAATTCATTCAACGCCACTGCCAAATATTCGCTCCGTGCCAAAAAGGGAATAAAAATCCCCTTATTCGGAACCGTAACCTTCGAAAACAATCTAAACCTGTCGGTCGCATTGACATACAGCAAAGATAAAACGGAAACCTGGACCGCATCTGACCCGAGAAAAAAAACTACAAAGGACAATTCTACCCTATCAATAAAACCAAAGGCGACATACAACATTTCCCGCAATGCCACAGCAGGACTTGAAATTGAAATCACAGAAGATACGGATAACAGAATCGGAAACACCCATCACATCCGCGAT